>NZ_BCQU01000035.1:0-61352 GCF_001552235.1 Actinomadura rubrobrunea NBRC 15275
GGATTCCACCGCCGCGCCCGGCACGCCGCCGGCTCCGGCCGCCGCTCGCAGGTTGAACCGGCTCGACGACCCGCACCGTCGTGCCTGCTCGGCGTGTGCCACGTCCAGCATGAGTCGTCACCATGTCGGGGCGCCTGGCCGCGTCGGTGACTCCTATGCCCGGACTCCTACCGCCGACCCTCGGCCCAACGGACGCGCCGGCGTCCACTCAGGTGACGAGCCGACGGCCGCCGGCACGTTTTACCGTCTCCCCGCGAAGTCACACGGCCACCGGGATGAACACAAGCCAGGAGACGGGAAAGGCGCCTCGCTTCAATCCGGTAGTCAGGTCGCCCGACCGGGTGAGATGCCGCACCTTGTTCGCCTGGTGCCGGGAACCATCGCCTTCCACTCGCCTTTATCTGGCTCCTGCTCGCCAGACGGCTTGTTCTCTTCCAGGAGCCCGCTCATTCATTGTCGTTCGCCGGGCTGTTTCTTTTCACGCGTGCCCCACGAATCGGCTGCTTTCCTTGGTGCCTCCGGGTGGGCGGGGACGGGTCGCTGTCGTGATTGCGTGGGGAACGCCGCCCACCCGGAGGGGCCTATCGCGAGCGACGTGCCCGGGACGGCAACGCGCCGTCGATGAGCCGGACGGCGCCCGGCACGTCGTCCACCGGGGCGATCTTCCTGCCGTCGTGCGCGCACACGAACCACCAGGTGCCCGCGTCGAAATCGCAGCCGATCTTGAGGGGCCGCCCCGCGCATCCGTAGCGGACGACGTGCAGCGTCGGAATTCCGTGGCGCACGACGATTCCGCACGCCAGATCCGGCCGCTCGGCGACGGCGGAGTCCAACGCCGAAAGATGCTGCCGCCGCCTGCTCGCGGGCGGGTCGGCCGTGCCCGCCCCTTCACGCGGCCTGGTGGAATCCATGACGTCGAATGTAATTCGGGGCGCGGACCGTGTCAGTGGCACCTGCAAAGATCGTCCCGCGCAAGTGCTACAGAAAGGTCAGTATTCCAGCCGCAGGAAGTCCGCCATTTCCCGCATGTCGGATGTGAGGGTGCGGCGCCCGCTGATGATGTCGCTCATGATGTCCTTGGCGAAGCGCTGGTTGACGATCCATTCGGGCGAGGCGTGCCTGATCTCCCGCAGGATCTCGAAGCCGTCGCCGTACCTCTTGAGCCGCACGTTCGCCATCGCGACGTCGAGCCGATGGCGGTTCCTGTTGTTGGACGTCGGACGCGGCCCGCCGGTGGGGATCTTCTCGGCGAGCGTCAGCACCACGTCGGCCCTGTCCTCGACCATGGCGTTCTCGGCGCGTTTCATCGCGACGGTCACGGGACCGAAGGTCCGCAGGAAGTCGGCCGACGCCGCGTACTCGGTGCCCATGCGGACGGCGGCGGCGCGGGCGAGCGACAGGGCGTCCTCGGCTTCGCCCGGCTCGCCGTTGCGGGCGGCGGCCGTGGAGACGCGGACGAGCAGCCAGCCCCAGGCGGACAGTTCCCCCATGGTGGCCCGGGAGAAACGGGGTTCGATGTCGTCGGCCCACCGGCTCGCCAGGGTCAGGGTCTCCTTGAGCTTCCCCTGGCGGATGAGCAGCCAGCACCACGTGTTGACCACGGCCGCCGCGTCGAGGCGGTCGCTCGAGTCGTCGAGGGCGCGCTGCAGGGCGATGTCCGCCGCCTCGTACTGCCTGGTCTGGGTGAGCAGCCAGCCCGTCAGGTGGAGAAGGCGCGAACGGACGTCCCTGCCCTCCGGGCCCAGGGCGTCGGCGTCCCGCAGCAGCGGCGGCAGCAGGAGTCCGAGATCGGTGAACCGGTCCCGCGCGAACAGGGGCATGGCGGCCCGGACGGCGTCGTCCACGCCCTGGACGGTCGGCTCCTCGTCGGGCGTCCCCTGGTGCCGACCGAGCAGCGCGGCGCGCACCGGCGCCCACTGATCGACGGTCTGGGACGGCGCCTCGTCCGCGTCGGGGCGGGCGATGAGCTTCGCCGTGGGCACCTTGAGGGCCATGGCGAGCTTGCGCAGCGTTTCCAGGCGGGTGTCCTCGCGCTCGCCCTGCTCCAGCTTCCTGATCAACGACAGGGAGACGCCGGACAGCTCGGCGAGTTCCCGCTGGGTGAGGCCGCGCCGCTTCCGGACGGACTGGACGAGATCGCCAATGGTCGTGCCGCTCATGAGGCCGGCTCCCTTTCAGCATGCATCAGAAAGTCAGCCTAAGTCGGAAACTGCTCTCTGGTCATGATTTTGCGTGATAAAGGGCCGTTGTTCGGCGGCAATGCTCTCTCTGAGCATTGGCGCTTCGGTGCTCGTCTCCGGCTGAAGTGCCACAGTCCGTAATTCGATCGCCCTTAGGAAGGACTGGAGGCCGCATGCGGCTGCCCATGGCGATAGGTGGTTCTACCAGGACGGTCAACGGGGCGCCGGACCATTGGCTCATCTGATCGCCGTGCGGCACGGCGCGATCCGTGATCGAAATGAACGCGGCCCGCGCGGCGAGCGCCGCCGCTGCAATTTTCGGTGGAATTGTCTGTCGCTCGTCCGGTCAGGCGCCGGTCACTGGTATGCCTGACATGTCAGTGCGCAAGGGTGCTCGGCCTCTGTCCTTTGATCAACCGGGAATGGCCGTGCCGTGGACGGCGCCGCGGCGGCGTCGGGTCGTCCATTCATCACCTCTGTGAGGACGAAACGCTCGGGGCGGGCGAGCGGGCGGTGCGGTCGGCGCGGTGCCGACGGCGCCGGGGCGGGGCGTCGTCCTGCTGGTGAACGGGAAGCGGCCGTCTCGAGCGGATCCTTGACGGTGACCGGAATGTGAGTTTCTCTCACTTCCATGAATGATCACCGCCCCGCACACCCTCGTCGCGCATCGGCCCGGGGCCTGGCCCATCGGGCCGCCGCGTTCGGCACGGCGGCGACGCTCGCAGCCCTGCTGCCCGCGGGTCCGGCGCCGGCCGCCGCCGCGGAGGAGCTCACCCTCAACCGGCTGCAGGTCATCGGGACGCACAACAGCTACCACGTCGAACCGAACGACAGGGAGTTCTCACTGATCTCCGTCTTCGCGGGCGCGCAGGCCGGCGGGCTGCAGTACACCCATGTGCCGCTCGGCCGCCAGTTCGCCCAGCAGAACGTGCGGCAGATCGAGCTGGACGTCTGGGCCGACCCGGACGGCGGACGGCTCGCCCGCCCGCTCATCCGGGCGCTCACCGGCCAGCCGCTGGAGTACGACCCGCGCATGTTCGAGAAGGGCACCAAGGTCCTGCACATCCGTGACATCGACTACCGCAGCACGTGCGTGTCCTTCGTGGAGTGCCTGACCGAGGTCCGCGACTGGTCGCGCGCCAACCCGTCGCACGTCCCCATCGCGATCCTCGTGGAGTTCAAGGACACCCTCGACCTGTCGGTGCCGGACTCGTTCCCGCTCCCGCCGTACCGGTGGACGCGGCAGCGCATGCTGGCCCTGGAGGACGAGATCCGGTCGGTGTTCCGGCGGGACGAGCTGATCACCCCGGACGACGTCCGCGACGACGGGCTCACGCTCGAAGAGTCCGTCCTGCGCAACGGCTGGCCGTCCCTGGACGAGGTGCGGGGCAAGGTGATGTTCCTGATGGACAACGCCGGCTCCTACCGCGACCGCTACCTGGAAGGCAACCCCAACCTGGAGGGGCGGCTCTTCTTCACCAGCTCCGAACCGGGGCAGCCGGACGCGGCGTTCGTCAAGCGCAACGACGCGGTCGGTGCGGAAGAGGAGATCAGGTCGCTGGTCCGCCGCGGCTACATCGTGCGGACCCGCGCCGACGCGGACACCGTCCAGGCCCGCAGCGGCGACGCCTCGGTGCGCGACGCGGCGCTCGCCAGCGGAGCCCAGTGGGTCAGCACCGACTACCCGGTCCCCGGCATCGCCGACCGTTTCGGCACCGATTACTACGCCGCACTGCCCGGCTTCGTCGCCGCCCGTTGCAACCCCGTCCTCACTCCCGCCGACTGCACCGTCCCGTCCCCCTGACACGTTCGGCGCCGCGTTTCCGGTCCCGACTGCTCGATCATTCGACCGTGCGAAAGTCGCCAGGGCGAGGCCGCACACCGCGCCCTGGCGACTCCGGACACCGGACGGCACAGGGCGCGCACCGGCCGTGCCGCGCCGTCCCGCCGCCGGTACGGCGTGGACCTCCTGGGAGTGCACTGACCGGTGCCGCGGTGACGCCGGCGGCCGACGCGCCCGCCTCCCGCAGCCGCGCGATCGACATGGAAAACCAGGCGGGCAGGGTGCCGCCGTCGGTCATCACGTACACCACACGGGTGCTGGGCTGGCCGGCAGGCCCGCGACGCCCTGGCGGAGGAGCTGTTCGTCGGCGCCCGGCACGGTGGCCTGCGGCGGCGTAGGGCGGGCTTTGACCAGGTGTGATCGTTGGCGCCGGTCGGCGGGGCGGTGCTTCCGGCCGGGAGACGGGCGGGCTAGCGTCGGTACGGTGACCAGTGCACAGTTGCTCACCGACGCGTTCGGCCGGATCCGCGAGGAGGTCCACGCGGCCGTCGACGGGCTCTCACCTGAGGAGCTGGCGTACCGGGTCCGCGAGGACGCCAACTCGATCGCCTGGCTGGTGTGGCATCTCACCAGAATTCAGGACGACCACGTCGCCGACGTCGCGGGCCTTCCGCAGGTGTGGACCTCCCAAGGCTGGGTCGAACGGTTCGACCTGCCCTTCGACCCCGCCGACACGGGATACGGTCACGACAGCGACCAGGTCGCCGCCGTCCAGGTCGAGTCGGGGGAACTGCTCACCGGCTACCACGACGCCGTCTACGAGCAGACGATCTCCTACGTCGAGACCCTCACCGACGACGATCTGCCGCGCATCGTCGACCATTCCTGGGACCCGCCCGTCACGCTGGGCGTCCGACTGATCAGCGTCATCTCCGACGATCTCCAGCACGCGGGACAGGCCGCCTTCATCCGCGGTCTGCTCTAGCGCCCCCACGATGTCGCAGCCGTAGAGCACGGTGTCGGCGCCTCGCGCGGGCTCGGCCGGCGCGGGGGCAGGATCACGGACCCATGGCTCTGGCCGGGCGCGGCGCTTCGGCGACGTCCGCAGCGGCGCAGCCGTCGTCGGCGCCGCGCACCGGCCCGGTCGGCGGGCGGGGCGGGATCACGGCCTACACCTCCGCGATCTCGGCTCCCGCCCGCCCGTCGGATCAGGCGTCGCCGCCGGTGTTGCTCTCGCGGGTCTGGACGCCGCCGCCGAACACCGAGGCCACGTCGTCGTTCAGACGGTAGCGGTCGATGGCCTGCTGCAGCGTCTCCGGCTTGACCTCGCCCTGCCGGGCCAGCCGGGTCAGCACGGCGAGGGTGATGGACGCCGCGTCCACGTGGAAGAAGCGGCGGGCGGCGGCGCGGGTGTCGGAGAAGCCGAACCCGTCGGTGCCGAGGGAGAGGAAGTCGCCGGGCACCCACGGCGCGATCTGGTCGGGGACGGCGCGCATGAAGTCCGACACCGCCACGATCGGGCCGGGGGCGTTCTCCAGCCGGCGCGTCACGTACGGCACGCGCTGCTCGGACTCGGGGTGCAGCAGGTTCCACTCGTCGCACGCGCGGGCCTCGCGGGCCAGCTCGTTCCACGAGGTCGCCGACCAGACGTCGGCGGCCACGCCCCAGTCCTCGGCGAGCAGCCGCTGCGCCTCCAGGGCCCAGCGCCCGGCCACGCCGGACGCCAGGATCTGCGCCCGCGGCGCCTCCGCCCCGAGGTTCGCCCGCGGCGCCTCCTGGTACAGGTACAGGCCCTTGAGCAGCCCTTGGACGTCGAGGTTCTCCGGCTCGGCGGGCTGCTGGTACGGCTCGTTGTAGACGGTGAGGTAGTAGAAGACGTTCTCGCCCTTGGGGTGCTCCTCGGACGAGCCGTACATGCGGCGCAGCCCGTCCTGGACGATGTACGCCAGCTCGAACGCCCACGCCGGGTCGTAGTGCACGCACGCCGGGTTGGTGGCGGCCAGCAGCGGGGAGTGCCCGTCGGCGTGCTGCAGGCCCTCGCCGGTGAGGGTGGTGCGGCCCGCCGTGGCGCCCAGCAGGAACCCGCGGCCCATCTGGTCGGCCATCGCCCACATCTGGTCGCCGGTCCGCTGGAACCCGAACATCGAGTAGAAGATGTAGACGGGGATCATGTGCTCGCCGTGCGTGGCGTACGAGGTGCCCGCGGCGATCGCCGAGGCCATCGACCCGGCCTCGCTGATGCCCTCGTGCAGCATCTGCCCCTGCTCGGACTCCTTGTAGGACAGCAGCAGGTTGCGGTCGACGGCCTCGTAGGTCTGCCCGTGCGGCGAGTAGATCTTGGACGTGGGGAACAGCGAGTCCATCCCGAACGTGCGGTACTCGTCCGGGGCGATCGGCACGAACCGGGCGCCGATGTTCTCGTCCTTGATCAGGTCTTTGAGCAGGCGGACGAACGCCATGGTCGTGGCGACGTTCTGCTTGCCCGACCCCTTCTTCAGCGACGCGTACACCGGGTCGCCGGGCAGCTTCAGCGGCTTGGCCCGCACCACCCGCTTGGGCAGGTACCCGCCGAGCGCGGCGCGCCGCTCCCGCATGTACTCGATCTCTTCGGAGTCCTCGCCCGGGTGGTAGTACGGCGGCATGTCCGCCTCGAGCGCCGAGTCCGGGATGTCCAGGTACAGCCGGTCGCGGAACTCCTTGAGCTCGGCCTTGGTGAGCTTCTTCATCTGGTGGGTGGCGTTGCGGGCCTCGAAGCCGGGGCCGAGCGTCCACCCCTTGATGGTGTGCGCCAGGATGACCGTCGGCTGGCCGACGTGCTCGCGGGCCGCCTTGAACGCCGCGTACACCTTCCGGTAGTCGTGCCCGCCGCGGGACAGGCGGCGCAGCTCGTCGTCGGACAGGTGCTCGACCATCTTGCGCAGCCGCGGGTCGTCGCCGAAGAAGTGCTCGCGGATGTAGGCGCCGGACTCCACCGAGTAGGTCTGGAACTGCCCGTCGGGCGTGGTGTTCATCTTGTTGACCAGCACGCCGTCGACGTCCTGGGCGAGCAGCGGGTCCCAGTCGCGGCCCCAGATCACCTTGATGACGTTCCAGCCGGCGCCGCGGAAGAACGACTCCAGCTCCTGGATGATCTTGCCGTTGCCGCGGACGGGGCCGTCCAGCTGCTGCAGGTTGCAGTTGACGACGAAGGTGAGGTTGTCCAGCTCCTCGCGGGCGGCCAGGCCGATGGCGCCCAGCGACTCCGGCTCGCCCATCTCGCCGTCGCCGAGGAACGCCCACACGTGCGAGCGGGACGTGTCCTTGATCCTCCGGTTGTACAGGTAGCGGTTGAAGCGGGCCTGGTACACCGCGTTGATCGCGGTGAGGCCCATCGACACCGTCGGAAACTCCCAGAAGTCGGGCATCAGCCGCGGGTGCGGGTAGGACGACAGGCCGCCCCCGGGGTGGGAGATCTCCTGCCGGAACCCGTCGAGCTGCTCCTGCGTCAGCCGTCCTTCCAGGTAGGCGCGGGCGTAGATGCCGGGCGCGGCGTGCCCCTGGATGAACACCTGGTCGCCGGACTCGCCGTGGTCCTTGCCGCGGAAGAAGTGGTTGAACCCCACTTCGTAGAGGGACGCGGCCGACGCGTAGGTGGCGATGTGGCCGCCGACGCTCAGCTCCGGCCGGTTGGCCCGGGACACCATGATCGCGGCGTTCCAGCGGATGTAGGCGCGGATGCGCCGCTCGATGTGCTCGTCACCGGGGAACCAGGGCTCGCGCTCCGGCGGGATCGTGTTGATGAAGTCGGTGCTGCGCAGGCCGGGGACGCCGACCTGCTGTTCGCGGGCGCGCTCCAGGAGGCGCAGCATCACGTAGCGCGCGCGGGCCCTGCCTTCGGTCTTGATGACCGTGTCCAGCGACTCCAGCCACTCCCGGGTCTCGTCCGGGTTGATGTCCGGCAGCTGGCTCGGCAGGCCGTCGCTGATGATGGAAAAGCGTTGACGTCCGGTAGCCACGGGGTCCCCTTTGTGCCGTACCGTTGCGCGACTGTTCGTCGCCGGTTCCGAGATCCATCGTCGCCCCTCGGAGCGGGCATCGCATCTCTACCAGTCAGTAACCATTTTCGCCGGTCACGGGGGGTGTCGGGGGCTCGGCGGGGGGGGATTCGCCCGGCTCGGACGGGCCGCCTTCCGGGCTCTTGGCGAGGGCGCCGGAGCGTACGAAGGTATGAATCGGGAACCAGGGTATGAACGCCCGGACAGGACTGGGACGACCAGCAAGATCGCATGTGCCTGGAGGTGTGATGCACGCATCGGTCGGAGATCGGCTCCACGTGCACGGCAAGGTGGTCGGCCAGCCGGACAGGGTGGGCGAGATCATCGAGGTGCGCGGGCCGGACGGGACGCCGCCGTACGTCGTGCGCTTCGAGGACGGGCACGAGGGCCTGTGCTTCCCGGGCCCGGACGCCGTCATCGAGCCGGCGGGCCGGAAGGCGACCGCCAAGCGTTGACCGCGCGGCCGCCGGCGGCGCGTCGCGGGCGCGCCGCCGGCGCCGTCGCACATGTCCACCGCTTCGCCTTCCCCCGTCCGGGCGGGGCCGCACGGACGGCGTTCACCGCGTGCCGCGCGTCCGCGACGCCGCATCCGAAGATCGCTTGCATTTCGACGCCCCCGCCCTCGAGCCGCGCGGGGCGTTTCGGGGCGGCGGCTCGACTGAACGCAAGGACGACGCGCCCCGGTTCCCACCGTGCAGTCATAACCGCACCGCGCCGTATCAATCGCGATTTGCGGCGGCGCGGGGGCACGGAGGCGTCAAAGGAGGCGCCGTGCGTGGAAGGCGGCGAGGCTTGTTCACCTAATGTCGTGATGAGGCCTATGAGGCGCGTGTGGAAATTGGCCATATTCGGCCGTAGGGGCGACCGTCGAGGCGAATGGCCGATTGCGGTCTCGCCGCGCCCCGTCGGCCGAGTGCGCATCCGGCCCGTGCGATCGGGTAAACAAGCGGATCATGAAGAGTGTCGTGGTTCGAGTGACCACCGGGAAGCGGGACGTCGTGCACGACATCACCGCCGAGTGCGAGCGGTTCGCCGCGGAGGCCGGCGGGGACGGGCTGCTGCACGTGTTCGTGCCGCACGCCACGGCCGGCGTGGCGCTGATCGAGCTCGGGGCGGGCAGCGACGACGACCTGCTGGCCGCGCTCCGCGAGCTGCTGCCCGCCGACGACCGGTGGCGGCACGCGCACGGTTCCCGCGGTCACGGACGGTCCCATGTGATGCCCGCGCTCATCCCGCCGTACGCGACGATCCCCGTCCTGGGCGGGCGGCTGGCGCTCGGCACGTGGCAGTCGGTGGCGCTGGTCGACCTCAACGTCGACAACCCCGAGCGGCAGGTCCGACTGTCCTTCCTTGCGGGCTGAGCATGGATTGTTACGCTCGGTGGGTGCCCTGTGACGATCCCGACGGCCGGCCCGCCAATGAGCCCACCAAAAGACGGGAAGACACTTGCGCTAGGGCCCCTCACTTGTGTGGACTGTCCCGCAAACACCGCAGCGGTGTCAGACTCGGACACGTGAAATGTGCCGCGCCCCCGCACCCCCACCGGTGCGGAGGGGCCTCCACACGGGGGCCGGGAACGGTGCCGCGCGGGCTATCAACCATGGGAGGACTTTCGTGAGCGCGACCGCGGGTCAGGCGCAGACTGAGCGCAGCCTGGCCGAACGGCTCGGCTTCAAGCCGGACCAGGTGGTGCAGGAGATCGGTTTCGACGACGACGTCGACGAGGAGCTCCGCTCCTCCGTCGAGGCGGTCACGGGGAACGAGCTGGTCGACGAGGACTACGGCGACGTGGTCGACGTCGTGTTGCTGTGGTGGCGAGAGGGCGACGGCGACCTGTTCGACGGACTCACCGACGCGCAGGTTCCGCTCACCGACGGGGGATACATCTGGCTGCTCACGCCGAAGGCGGGCCGCGAGGGGCATGTGGAGCCCAGCGACATCGGCGAGGCCGCCCGCAGCGCCGGCCTGACCCAGACCAAGAGCGTCAGCGCCGCCAAGGAGTGGTCGGGCACTCGCCTGGTGCCGCCGAAGGCGCGCAAGTAGCCGCGCGGCCGCGGCCGATCCGCCGCCGTCCGCCGCCTGCCCGCCGCGGGCCGCCGTGCCCGCGCCGCGGGCGCACATCGCTTCGGGGGTGACCGCGCCGTCTCGGACCTGCGACGACGGCGCGGTCCCTCACCCCGGCCTGCGTCACGCGCGGCCGGGGCGAGGAGGGGGAGTAGGGCCTCGCTTCGGGAGGCGGAGATGGCAGACTGGGCCGCGGCGCGCCGGGGGGCGCGCACGTCCCCGCGAAGGCGGGGACGGGGAGAATCCCCGCAGCGGCGGGGCGATCCGCGGGAGAGGGCATGGCGGTTGAGGTCGGCGGCGGCGCGCCGGATTTCGAGCTGAAGGACCAGCACGGCACCCCGGTGAAGCTGTCGGACTACCGGGGCCGGAAGAACGTCCTGCTGGTCTTCTACCCTCTGGCGTTCAGCGGTGTGTGCACCGGGGAGCTGAGCGCCATCCGCGACGAGCTGCCGACCCTGGGCGACGACGTCCAGGTGTTGGCGGTGTCGGTCGATTCGATGTTCTCACTGCGGGCCTGGTCCGAGCAGGAGAAGTACGAGTTCCCCCTGCTGTCGGACTTCTGGCCGCACGGCGCGGTGGCGCAGCGCTACGGGGTGTTCGATGACGAGCGCGGCGTGGCCCTGCGCGGCACGTTCATCATCGACACCGAGGGCGTGGTGCGGTGGAAGGTGGTCAACGCCATCCCGGACGCCCGCGACATCGGCGAGTACCGCAAGGCGCTCGCCGCGCTCTGAGCCTTCTCGGGCCGGGTCCGGCCGCGCACCGGCCGGACCGGCGCCCGTCCCTTCGCACCTTTGGAGGTGTGATGCCCTGCTTCAAATGCGGGGCGCGGCAGACCGACCCCGTCCGCGGCGCGAGCCCGTGGAAGCGCGGGGTCCGGGCGGACCGCCAGGTGCTGATCTGCCCCCGCTGCCAGGCCGAACACGACTGGACGGCCGAACTCGACGGCTGCGACGCCTGCGGCTCCACCGCGCTGGTGTGCCGCCTGGGCGAGGTGGAGTGCCGCGAGTGCGGGTACACCCGCGAGGCGGTCCGCGACGACGAGCACCCCGGCGACCTGGTGCGCTCCGGCGGTTCCGGGCCGGTGGACGCCGACCTGTCGCAGGAGGTCGCCGCGGCCCTGTCCCGCGTCCTCAAGCGCGGCCTCGTCCGCTGACGGGACCGCTGATTTCGAGCCGCGCACCCCACCCGTCGTCATGGAGCGACGCCGCGCCTGCCGGCGATGGCCGACTCCCACAGCCAGGACCGGACCCCGGCGGGCACGTTGGCGGACGGCTCCTGCCCGGCAGGGGCGCCAGGGCCGTCGCCGGGAGTTGAGGGGGTGTTCGTCGGCGGGGCGTTCAGCCCACTCCGCCCGCGTCCGGACGAGCGCGCCGTCGAGCCGGGCGAGCAGCGGCGCGTGCCCTCCGGCCGGCGCTGACTGCTCGGTGCCGCTGATGGACCCGCCGGCGAGCTTGCCGCAGGGGGCGATGTCGGCGCCCGGCATCCGCTGATACGCCGCGTACGGCCGGACGACGCCAAGCGGTCGGACGTCCACCGCAAGCCGGCGCGCGCCGACCCGGCGTCGACGAGGGCCGGGAGGGCGCGCGGGCGCCGAGGAAGCCGGACGCCCTCCCGGCGGCCGCGACCGCGCGGCCCGGGAACCGGGACCTCCCCGCGCGTCCGCGGAGCCTGCCGTCACGCCGCCTGGCGGCGGTCGGTCTCCAGCAGGTGGTACAGCAGCAGGAGCTGGGTGATGGCCAGGGGGTCGCTGACGGTGCCGTCGGCGAGCCGGCCCAGGGCGTCGCGGTCGAGGCCGTCGCCCGCGCGGGGCCCCAGGCGCTCCCAGATGGCCTTCTTGACCACCTGCGACTCCTCGGGGGACACGTAGCCGTGGACGTGCAGCGCGTCGACGGGCCGGCCGTCGGTGTCGCGGCGCAGGCGCAGGTGCATGGCGGTCCCCGGCTCCTTGAGCACCTCGGCCAGCTCGGGATGGTCGATCGTGGGGCGCAGCAGGAGCTCGGCCGACAGGGGGGTGCCGGGCGGGTCGGCGCGGCCCGCGACGGGCGCGAACCGCACCACGATGTCGGCCCACCGGCGCTGCGGGCGGATGTAGGCGGCGCTCTCCGGCTCGCGGCGGGCCAGCTCGGCGCGGACCTGCTCGGGCGTGTAGCCGCGGGTGGCGCAGTCGCGCTCGATCTTCCAGCGGTGCCGCAGGTCCTCGGGCGGGTCGAGGTAGACGGTGATGTCGAAGCACGCGCGGGCCAGCCGGGTGTGCAGGGGCAGCAGGCCCTCCACGATGACGAAGTCGCGCGGCCGCACAAGCTCGGGACGCACCAGCCGCCCGGTGCTGTGGTCGTACACGGGCTTGAGGATCGGCTCGCCCATCGACAGCAGCTGCAGGTGCTGCTCCATGATGTCGATGTGGTTGCACTCCGGGTGCAGGGCGGTGAACGGCTTGTCCCGGCGTTCGGCGCGGTCGTACCGGTGGTAGTCGTCCACGCAGACGGCGGTCATCCGCTCGGCCCCCAGGCACCGCACCAGTCCCCGGGTGAGGGTCGTCTTGCCCGCCGCGCTGTCCCCGGCGATGGCGAGCATGACGGGGCGGCGGACCTGTCCCCGCGCCCGCAGCATGTGCACGATCCGATGGGGCACCTGGCCTCCTCAGCGTCCCGCGGTGGTCGGTCGTGCCCTGGACGCTAGGCGGCCGCGCCCGCCGCCGCGTCCCCCGATCAGGGGAATCGCCGGGTGAAACCCTCCCTACTGGCGGGTAGGCATCGGCTTGTTATCTTTCCCGAATGGCGCCCATTCGCGTCGTCCTGGTGGACGATCACGAGATGATCCTCGCCGGGCTGAAGGCCATGCTGGCGGGGTTCGCCGGACGCGTCCGCGTGATCGGGGAGGCGGGCGGCGCGGCCGAGGCGACCCGCCTGGTCACCTCGCTGCGCCCGGACGTGGTGCTGCTGGACGTGCGGCTCGGCCCGGAGAGCGGCCTGGACCTGTGCCGCACCCTGACCCGGCAGGCGCCCGAGACGCGCGTGGTGTTCCTGTCGGTGTACGACGACGAGCAGTACGTGTTCGAGGCGCTGCGCGCCGGAGCAGGAGGCTACCTGCTCAAACGCGTCGACGGGCCGGAGCTGGTGCGGCGCCTGGAGGAGGTGGCGCAGGGCGAGACGGTCGTGGACCCGACGCTGGCGGGCCGGATGGCGGTCACCGCCGCCCGGCTGGGCCGCGGCGAGTTCTGGCCGGGCGCCGAGCGCGGCCTCACCCAGCGCGAGAGCGAGGTGCTGTCGCTGCTGGTGAGCGGGCTGTCCAACAAGGCGATCGCGGCGCGGCTGGTGCTCAGCGAGGAGACCGTCAAGAGCCATCTGCGCGGCCTGTACCGCAAGCTGGAGGTGACCGACCGGTCGGCGGCGATCGCCGTCGCGCTGCGGGAGGGGCTGTTCCGGTGAACGCGCCGCCGCTGGAGCTCCTCGCCGCGCGCGGCACCGATCTGCTGGTGCGGGTCGCCGCGGTGGCGTGCGCGGCGCGGGAGCTGCCGCAGCTCGCCGAGGAGCTGGCCGGGCTGGTGGTGCGGTGCGCGGAGGAGCTGACGTTCTGCGACGTGTACGTCCTGGACGACGACGGCCGCGTCCTGGAGGCGTCGAACCGGCCGCCCGTGCCGCTCGGGGACGCGGACGTGGGCTGGGTGGCCGCCCACGGGTGCGCGCGCCCGCACGCCGACGGACGGGGCGTCGCGATCCCCGTGCGCTGCGACGGCGCCACGATCGCCGTGGTGGACGTGCGGTCGGCGGGCCGCTGCCGGGACGAGGACGTGGCGCTCGCGACGGCGCTGGCGGGCCTGTTCGCGCCCGTCCTGTCGTCGTGCCGCAGGCTCCGCGCCGCCAAGGAGCGCGAGCACGCCGCCGAGCGGTTCGCCGAACGGGCCGTGGAGGTGCAGGAGGCCGAACGGTCCCGGCTGAGCCGCGAGATCCACGACGGCATCGCCCAGCGCCTGGCCGGACTCGGGTTCCACCTGTCGGCGGCCGAGCGCGCGCTGCCCGACGACCTTCCCGAGACCGCCCAGCAGATCGCCCTCGCCCGGCGGCTGTGCGACCTGGCCGCCGCCGAGACGCGCGCCGCGATCGGCGGCCTGCGCCCGCCCGTGCTGGACGACCTCGGCCTGTCGGCGGCGCTCGCCACGCTGGCCCGCGAGGCGACGGCCGCCCGTCTCCACGTCAGTGTCACGGTCAGCGGGGAGCTGGAGGACGCGCTTCCCGACCACGTGCAGACCGCGCTGTACCGGATCGCTCAGGAGGCGGTGGGCAACTGCGTGCGGCACGCGTCCGCCACCTGCGTCGACCTGCTGCTGGAGCACGACCGCGACCGGGTGCGGCTCACGGTCGCCGACGACGGCGTGGGCTTTTCCATCCAGGACGTGTTCGCGCCCGGACGCCGTCCCGACTCCTACGGGCTGCGCGGCATGGCCGAACGCGCCGAGCTGCTCGGCGGCCGGGTGTCGGTGACGAGCCGCCCGGGCGTCGGCACGACCGTCGAGGCCGTCGTGCCCGTGCCCGCCTCCCGAGGGCGCCGCGAGGCCGGCGGACCCGGGTGAAGATCCGCGGGTCAGTCCTCCCGTACGACGCGGAAGGCGATCCCGGCCCGCACGAGCCGGTCGATGAGCGCGTCGCCCATGGCCACGGCGGTGGTGACCTGCCCGCTGGTCCGCGGAAGGTCGTCGTGCGCCAGGCACAGCGCCGACTCGGCGAGCATCTTGGCGGTCTCCTCGTACCCCGGGTCGCCGCCCGACACCTCGGTGACCACGCGCTTGCCGCCGCCCTCCCCGACGAACGTCAGCCGGAACCAGCTGCCGGCGCGGGTCTCGGCGGACGGGCCCTCGCCGGGGGAGCGCAGCCCCAGCAGCAGCTTGCGCGTCGGCGGGAACTGCGCGAGGAGCAGGGCGGCCGTGCTGCCCGCCGCCACGCCCAGGGCGACGGGCAGCCGCCGCACCGCCAGGTACATGCCGAACTCGAAGTCCGGGCCGTAGCGTTCGAGCGCGGCCGCCGACCGGGACACGATGTCCGGGTCGAGGGTCGGCATCGGCAGCGTCCAGCCCCCGCGAAGGCGGGTGCGGGGAGTGAAGCGGCGCGACACGCGCACCAGGCGTCCCGCCGGCCACACCTCCACATGCCGGCGGTCGCGCCGGGCGCGCCACATGCCGAGCAGGTCCGAGGCGACCCCGATGCCCGAGTGCCAGGTGCCGCCGGACGGAGTGATCTTGAGCTGGACGAACTCCTCCACGCGCACCGGCACGCCCTCGGGCAGCCGCTTGACGGTGAAGTACGCGCCCAGGTCGTGCGGGATCGAGTCGAAGCCGCAGGCGTGCACGATGCGGGCGCCGCTGTTGACCGCGTCCTCGTGGTAGCGCACGTACATGCGGTCGACGAAGGTCGGCTCGCCGGTCAGGTCCACGTAGTCGGCGCCCTCGCGGGCGCAGGCCGCCACCAGCGGCTCCCCGTACCGGGCGTACGGGCCCACCGTCGTGATCACCACGCGGGCGGACGCGGCCAGCTCCCGCAGCGACGCCGCGTCGGCGGCGTCGGCGTGCAGCAGCGGCACGTCCTTGGCGGTGGGGACGCGGGCGGCGAGCCGGTCGCGCACCGCCTCCAGGCGGCCGCGGTCGCGGCCCGCGAGCGCCCACCGGGTGTCCGCGGGAGCGTGCTCGGCCAGGTACTCGGCCGTCAGCCCGCCGGTGAACCCGGTGGCGCCGTACAGGACGATGTCGTACCGGCGGTCGGCGGTCATGAGGGCCCCTTCTCGTCTGCCGATTTCCTTCGGGCGATTCTCGGTGGAATCCGATTCTGGCGCGCCGCCGCCCGCCGATCACGGACCGTCAGGCGGGTGTCCAGCCCGGCGCGTCGAGCAGGTGGCGGACGAACAGCCGCGTCGTCGGGGTGACCGTCGTCCCCGCCACGGCGTGCCAGGGGCGGTCCAGCGGCATGCCGGGGGCGTCCACGACCACCAGGCGCCCGTCGGCCAGATGCGCGCCGACGGCGTCCCGCGACACCAGCGCCACCCCCAGGCCCGCCGCCGCCCCGGCGATCACCGCGCCGTTGGAGCCCAGCACCAGGCGCGGCGGGGCGGCGCCGCGTTCGGCCAGGTACGCCTCGGCCGTCGCGCGCGTGCCCGAGCCCGGCTCCCGCATCACCCAGGGCGTGGCGTCCAGCGCGAACCGGGCGGCCACCGCGGGCGACGCCACGACCACCAGCTCGTTGGGACGGCGGGCCAGGACGGTCGCGTCCACGCCCGCGGGCGGGCGCCCGGCCAGGACCAGGTCGGCCCGGTACGCGGCGAGACTGCCCCACACCTGGCGGCTCGGCCCCACCTCGAGGGCCACGTCCACGTCCGGCAGGCGCTCGCGGAACGAGGCCAGCAGCTCCGGAAGGAGCTGGTCGGCGGCGGTTGTCACGGCGGCCAGCCGCAGCGAGCCGCGGGCCGGGTCGGCCGCGCTGCGGGCCGCGGCCCGTCCCCCCTCCAGCAGGCCGAGCACCCGCCGGGCGTAGCCGGCGTAGGCGGCGCCCGCCGGGGTCAACCGCAGGCCCCGTCCGTCCCGCTCCACCAGCGGCACCCCCACGTCCCGCGACAGCGCCGCGACCGCCGCCGACACCGCCGACTCGGTCACGTACAGCCGCTGCGCCGCCGCCCGCACCGACCCGGTGTCCGCCACCGCCACGAACGACCGCAGCCGCGCCTCCGTCATCCCGCCGCCTCCCGAAGGTTCAAGCGATCGGTTAAGAGTGGTCGCAGAAGACTTGATGGACATTGCAAGTATGGGCGGGGCAGGCTCGAAACGTCCACGAAACCGACACCACGGACGGAGCGGGCCATGAGCAGCGCGAGCAGATGGTCGGCGGGCGTGATCCCGTACGCCGAGATGGGCTACTGGCGGCCCGACTACGAGCCCAAGGACACCGACGTGCTGGCGGCGTTCCGGATCACCCCCCAGCCCGGCGTGCCGCCCGAAGAGGCGGGCGCCGCCGTCGCGGGCGAGTCGTCCACCGCCACCTGGACCGTCGTGTGGACCGACCGGCTCACCAGCTACGACCGCTACCAGGGCAAGTGCTACCGGGTGGACGCGGTCCCCGGCCGCGAGGGCGAGTTCATCGCCCGCGTCGCCTACGACCTCGACCTGTTCGAGGAGGGGTCGATCGCCAACCTGACCAGCTCCATCATCGGCAACGTCTTCGGGTTCAAGGCGCTGAAGGCGCTGCGGCTGGAGGACATGCGCCTCCCCACGCACTACATCAAGACGTTCCAGGGACCCCCGCACGGCATCGTCATGGAGCGCGAGTACCTGGGCAAGTTCGGCCGCCCCCTGCTCGGCGCCACCGTCAAGCCGAAACTCGGCCTGTCGGCCCGCAACTACGGGCGGGTCGTGTACGAGGCGCTGCGCGGCGGCCTGGACTTCACCAAGGACGACGAGAACATCAACTCCCAGCCGTTCATGCGCTGGCGCGACCGGTTCCTGTTCTGCATGGAGGCCGTCGACCGGGCGCAGGCCGCGACCGGCGAGGTCAAGGGCCACTACATGAACGTGACCGCGGCGACCATGGAGGACATGTACGAGCGGGCCGAGTTCGCCCGCGACATCGGCAGCGTCATCATCATGATCGACCTGACCGTCGGGTACACCGCCATCCAGTCGATGGCGAAGTGGGCGCGCCGCAACGGCGTCCTGCTGCACCTGCACCGCGCCGGGCACTCCACGTACACGCGGCAGAAGACGCACGGCGTCAGCTTCCGCGTCATCGCCAAGTGGATGCGGCTGGCCGGGGTCGACCACCTCCACGCCGGCACGGTCGTCGGGAAGCTGGAGGGCGACCCGGGCAGCGTCGCCGGTTTCTACGACACGCTGCGTCTGGACCGCGTCGCCGCCGACCCGCGCAAGGGCCTGTACTTCGACCAGGACTGGGCGTCCCTGCCCGGGACGATGCCGGTCGCGTCCGGCGGCATCCACGCCGGGCAGATGCACCAGCTCCTGCACCACCTCGGCGAGGACGTCGTCCTGCAGTTCGGCGGCGGCACCATCGGCCACCCCATGGGCATCGCCGCCGGCGCCACCGCCAACCGCGTCGCCCTGGAAGCCATGATCAAGGCGCGCAACGAGGGCCGCGACGTCCTCGCCGAGGGCCCCGACATCCTGCGCGCCGCCGCCCGGCACAGCCGCGAGCTGGACGTGGCCCTGTCCACCTGGGGCGACGTGTCGTTCGCGTTCGAATCCACCGACACTCCCGACGTCCTCGAGACCCCTGTGAGCATCTGATGCGCGTCACCCAAGGAGCCTTCTCCTACCTGCCCGACCTCACCGACGACGAGATCGCCGCGCAGGTCGCCTACGCCCTCGACCGCGGCTGGCCCTGCTCGATCGAGTTCACCGACGACCCGCACCCGCGCAACACCTACTGGGAGATGTGGGGCCTGCCGATGTTCGACCTCACCGACCCGGCGGGCGTCGTGGACGCGGTCAACGAATGCCGCAGGGCGCACCCGGACAGCTACATCCGCGTGAACGCCTACGACGCGAGCTACGGACGGCAGACCACGGCGCTGTCGTTCATCGTGCACCGTCCCGCCCACGAGCCCGGCTTCCGCATCGACCGCGAGGAGCTCAGCGGCCGACGGGTGCGCGCCCGTCTGCACCCCTACGCCCTCGACCGGCCCCGCAAGGCCGGTTGAGCCAGGGGCTCGGATTCGGCATGCCGCCGGCCGAGAACGGTTCCCCGGCGAAACCAACGCCGCCGGGCGCCGGGGAACCGTCCCCTCCGGCCGACGCCTGCGAGCCGCTGCCGCCGAGGTCCCGTCGACCTCGCCGCCGTGAAGGACCGCCTCCGCGAGATCGCGGCATGTGGTCGCAACGTCGTCACCTCTCGAGTCTGAGGACGAGGAGGACGACGGCGCGGACGGCCCCAGACGAGCCTGACAAGGACGAAGCGGACAGGGACGGGGCGGACGGGGACGGGTGAGGAGGACGGGCGGCCGTAGGATGCGCGGCGTTCGAGCATGGACACCGCCACCAGGAAGGCCTCGGCGGGAAAGGCCGCCGTGTTCACACCCCCAAGCGGGTGATTCGGAATCGGCACCGACACCCGCGCCAACCTTGCACATGTGCTTGGCCGGAAGTCCCGGCGCCGGGGGGACATGGCGACCGCGGCCGCCGTGTGCGCCCGGCCGTTGGCCACGGCGGCGCGGCGTTCAAGCATGGAGACCGCCACCCGAAAGGCCGCGGCCGAAGTGGTCGCCGTGTTCACACCCCCAAGCGGGCGATTCGGTATCGCCGACCTGCACATGTGCTTCACCAGAGGTCCCGGCACCGGCGAGTCCACGGTCGCCGTGCGCCTTGCCGAGCTGCTGCACAGGTCCGCCGCGCCCACTTCGTCGGCCAGTAGGGCGGTCACACCGCCGTGTTGAAACGCGCCACGGGCGGGCGTGCTGTTCATCGACGAGGCATAACACCTCTACCGCGCAGAGAACGAACGCCCTACGACCAGGAGGCCAATCGAGATCCTCCTCCAGGTGATGGAGAACCGGCGCGACGACGTCGTCCCTGTCGGCTGCAAGGACCGCATGGACTCCTCCATCGCCTCCGACCCGGGCATGAACTCAGTCCACTCGACTTCCCCGACCACACGCCCCGCGAGCCAGAGACGGTCGGCCGCCTCTAGTTGGAACATCGACGCCGTGCTCGTCTGCCGTGACCGCCTTGAAGGCAACGCGCCCAGCGATGCCATCGAACGCTCCCGACCGCACCGCGCGGGGCGCCTCGTCGCCGCGGGACGCGACGACCTGACCACGCTGCGTCGAGAAGACTTCCCACCCGTCCGCGCCGTCTCGCGCGAGAATGATCACGTAAGGAGAGCGCTCCACCATGTCCTAGTGTTGAGTGCGTCGGCATAAGGAATGTGGGGGAGACGGTGCGCAACCCTGAGGATCTGTACGAGCTGGACACCGACCTGCCGGAGCTGTCCGAACCGGTGCTGCTGCACAGCCTCGACGGCTTCGTCGACGCCGGGTCCACCGGGCAGCTCCTGCGCGAGCACCTCCTCGACGCGCTGGAGCACCGCGTCATCGCGCGCTTCGACGTGGACTCCCTGCTGGACTACCGGGCCCGCCGCCCGATGATGATCTACGACCGCGACCACTGGGCCTCCTACGACGCCCCCGAACTGGTCGTCCGCCTGCTGCGCGACGAGGTCGGCACTCCCTTCCTCCTGCTCAGCGGCCCCGAGCCGGACCGGCTCTGGGAGGGCTTCACCGCCTCCGTCCGCCACCTGGTCGAACGCCTCGGCGTCCGGCTGACCGTCGGCTTCCACGGCATCCCCATGGGCGTGCCGCACACCCGCCCGATCGGGCTGACCTCGCACGCCACCCGTCCCGAGCTGATCTCCCGGACGTCCTGGTTCGACAAGGTCCAGGTGCCCGGCAGCGCCGCGAGTCTGCTCGAGCTGCGCCTGGGGGAGGCCGGCCACGACGCGGTCGGCTTCGCCGTCCACGTCCCCCACTACCTCGCCCAGGCCGCCTACCCGGCCGCGGCCGTCGCCGCCCTGGACGCCGTCGTCGGCGTCACCGGCCTGGTCCTGCCCTCCGACCGCCTCCGCGAGGCCGCCGCCAAGACCGACGCCGAGATCGCCCAGCAGGTCGCCGGCAACGAGGAGGTCGAGAAGGTCGTCCGCGCCCTGGAACAGCAGTACGACGCCTTCGCCGGCGCGGCCGACCGCCAGAGCCTGCTCGCCGAGACCCAGGACATGCCCACCGCCGACGAGATCGCCGCGCAGTTCGAACGCTTCCTCGCCGAGCAGGACCGCCCCGACTCGCAACCCTGATATTCGTTTCGCGATCGCCCCCTCCGACCGGGTACGCTTGCCCGGTCACCGGGTTCACCCCCGACCCTTCCGGGCGCATAGCTCAGTGGTAGAGCACTCGCCTTACAAGCGAGGAGTCGCAAGTTCGATCCTTGCTGCGCCCACCCAGCTCAGGGCCGTGATCATCAATCGATGATCACGGCCCTTCGACTGCTGAGCGACTAACCGAGTGACTGAGCCCCCTCGTCCCGAGCGCCATCGGTAGAGATTCGGTCCACCTCCGTACCCCTTTCCTGCACGACCGTCTCGACCCTGCACACTCCGCAGCCATTCTGCGACCCCCTGCCGGTCTGCCCCCGTTGAAGTTGGTGCACCGGTTTCATGATCACGCTGTCGCAGCCGGCCGACTGGTGCTGAGAGGCCGCTTGGACACTGTCACGCCCCACCCGGATGGCGCAGGCGGCCACTCCCTCTAGGGGTGACGAGCGACGAGTTCGACGGCGTAGTCCATTGCGTTGGCCAGCAACATTGTTGCGATCCCTCTAGGGGTGATGAGCGACAAGGAGGTCGACGAATGGATGCGGACCCGGCGGAGCAAGTTGCGATCCCTCTAGGGGTGATGAGCTACCTGGCCGCCGCGCGGCAGCTCGGTGAGCCAGTCGACCCGTTGCGATCCCTCTAGGGGTGATGAGCGACCGGGTGCACATCGACGGTGACCAGCCCGATCGGGTGTCCGGGTTGCGATCCCTCTAAGGGTGATGAGCGACCTGGGCGGCCCTCTTCCTCCCCATCGCCGTCATCGTCTGGTTGCGATCCCTCTAGGGGTGATGAGCGACGATTAACAGGGTTGCGCTGTTCACCATCACGAACGGCGTTGCGATCCCTCTAGGGGTGATGAGCGACGGCCGGCGGCGTCGGCGATGTCGTCATCGAACGTGACCGGTTGCGATCCCTCTAGGGGTGATGAGCGACCTGGCGCTCCGGAAGGTGTTTGAGTGGGACCGGGAGCTGTGTTGCGATCCCTCTAGGGGTGATGAGCGACCCGAGGGTAAAGTCCCAGGTCACGTCGCCGAAACGAGCTTGTTTCGTGGTCGATTTTGCAGCGGTCCGGCGGTTGTGCAACTCCGCAGGTCAGCGTGGTGATCGCAGTAACCGTGTCGATCAATCCTCCCGCGCTTGGTACGTACGAAGGTGCCCCAGCCCCGAGCGCGACACCGGACACGCCACGTCACGCCGACATGCCCCGGCGCATATTCTGCGCCGTCGACGGTGACCGCACCAGCCTCGCGCCGCGGGGCCACGGCCAGATGGCCCGCCGCCGAATCGCTTCCCGCAGTTCCGCCGGATCGACAGCCTCCACCAGCCGCCACCCGGTCCCTAGCGGGACTATCGCCCACCATGTGCGTGTCGCCGGCCCGAACCATGCGGTGACCTCTGGAAACTCCTGTTCGATTTGCGCAGCCGCCTGCTGCCTGTGCAAGTTCGCATGGGGCGGTGCCAACCACCCCGCACGCTCACCGTGCATTACGCACCCCGTCCCGCCCGGCCGCGTCCCCGGAGTGCACCGCCAGAACCTTCGCGATGCGATCGGCCGCTGTCTCGACAGCGACCGCCGGACACAACGGCTCCAAGTCAGGAGGGGACTGCCGCGTCGGCCCCGCCCACGCCCAGTACCACCACAGCGCATCGTCATCGGGGTTGCGCCGGCACCGGACCTCCTGGCGCAGGCCCGGACTCACTAGCCCTCGCGGATTTCCACCGTCAGGTTCACCAGCCGGATTCCACACCAGCACCGCACCATCCCGGTACGTCTGGCTGACCAGGCCACGCGCTTGCAGCTCCTCCACCAGCGCCGTGACCAGCTCGACCACCGCCCGATGCCCCGTTGCATCATTCATGGCTCCGTCTCCCTGGCTTGGAAGCGGGACCGGCGACGCCGGGACACGACCGCCCATTCGGCGCAGAGGGGGGAACGCTGCGCATTGGCTGCGCTTGCACCGCGCCGCCGGTCCCGCAGCTCTTCACGCCGCCTCAGCCCGCGCGGAAGGGGCGCACCTCTCGCAGGGGACCCGCTGACGCTCAGGCCACAGCCCCGCATCCGACGGTCTGAACAGCAGGCGCAGCCGGAAGGACACCCACTTCCACCCACGCCCACCGCAGGCGTCACAGATCTTCACCGTCTGATGTTTCATGCCATCAAAAGTCTCGCCAGCAGGTCTGTCCCTCCCATTCCTCGGAGAGATTCCCCGGCGATATCCCTTGATGGGATATAGGGTCAGCGGTGACGGCACCGCACGACACAAAAGGGACCAGAGATGTCGGAACGGGCATCAGATCCGATCATCATTCCTGATTCGCTGTGGCGACGGCCAGAGATGACTGAGGCCCTGAAGGCTCGCGACGTCGGTTGGCTGTTTCGCCTGCTCCGCCAGTACGCGGGAGCCAGCCAAACCAAGATCGCGATCATGTGTGGCCTGGCCCAGGGCAAGGTCAGTCAAATCATGAAGCCCGGCGGAAGCAAGGTGACGGCCTTCGAGGTCATCGAGCGCATAGCCGATGGTCTCGACATGCCGGACCATGCCCGAATCAACTTCGGCCTTGCGCCACGCCGTCGGAAGCCCGACGTCCCAGCGGCAAGCCCGGCTCCCGAGGATCGTGCCGCGCTGATAGAGCGACTGTGCACCGCGAAGGCGGTCGATGCGGAAGTGATCGCCGTTCTCCGGAACGAAACCGAGAACATCCGGCTCCTTGATCGCCGTCTGGGCAACGTTGCCGCCGCCGAAAGAATGAAAGCTCATATCAGGCAATTGGAGACGACGCTCCGGTACAGCTTGCCGGGCAAAGTGCGCCGATGCCTTGCCTGCATACTCGCCGACTCTTCCGCTCTGGCTGGATGGCAAGCCGTCGACGCGGGCAACCCTGCCGCCGCGTGGGACCATTTCGAACGAGCCAAACATGCCGCCCGTGAAGCCGAAGACTGTGCACTTCTGGCGTTTGCGCAGGGAGAACAGGCTTATGTCCTGTTCGACCTTGAGCAGTATGTCGACGCTCGTGAACTTGTGTCGGACGCCTACGCGAATTACAGTAAGTTCATTCCTGCCCGTCTAAGGGCGTGGCTCAAGATGGTCGAAGCTGAGATAGTGGCGGGTTGTGCGCTCCCAGGTCGCAGAGACGAGGAGTTGTGTCGCAAATCTATCGATAAGGCAATGCGTCTGCTGCCCGTCGGGGACGGTGATGCTGATCTGCCGTTCGTTGTGCTCAATGCAGCACACCTGGCCCGATGGCGTGGAAACTGTCTTGTTCACTTCGGGGACGCCGAAGCCATCGATGATCTCAAGAGTGCATTCTCCGCCATGGAACCGGGTGTATACGCCCGAGCGGAGGCAGGTCTTCGGTGCGACCTGGCAAGCGCCCTGTTCGCTCAAGGTGAGATCGTCGAGGCGCGAACGGAGATCGACGCTGCCGCCCAACTTGCGAAACGCGCAGGTTCGGTACGCCAACAGCGTCGAATCGATCAACTTGCCGCACGGGTCACGCTGACCGTCCTTTGAGGCCTGCAAGTACATGAAGGACGGCGACGAGAGTTCCCGAGTTCCAAATCTCGCCGCGAGCGATAAGCTTGGGGATCTCGGCGAGTGGGATCCACTGCAAGCGCTGAGCCTCGGTCAGCTCGGTCGGTTCACCGATGCGGTCAGCGCCCCGAGCGAGAAAGACGTGGTGCTCAGAGTCAACCATTCCGACCATCGGCTGAAAGCTGACGAGATGTTCGAGTGACCGCGGTCGTAGGCCGGTTTCCTCTTCAAGCTCACGAGCCGCTGCCACGGCAGGGTCCTCGCCCGGATCGACCAGTCCGCCGGGAAGCTCCCAACCCCAGCGGTCTGTCACGAACCGGTGTCGCCACATCATGAGAATGCGGTTCTTGTCATCCAGGATGGCAGTCATAGCCGCAGGAAGCAGATGCGCCACATGGTGTTCGAATCGCTGACCGTCCGGAAGTTCGACGTCAACGAGCGTTAGCCGGATCCATCGGTTGTCGTAGATGGTTCTTTCGCCGTGCCTGATCCAACGCTTCGAGGTCTCATCGCGCTCCGTCACGCGAGCAACGTTAGCCGGTCACAGGATTACGTAGGTAGGTCGGTCTGCGCGGCAGGATCTTGCTGAATTCCGCTCTTGGGATGAGGATGCCGGTGTTTGTGTCGCCGCACCGGCCCCGCGCTCCCGCCGCCCGGAGCGTGGATGATGATGAGGCGGCTTGAACCCGTCATGGACGCTTTACGTCACTTCGTGATGGCCTCGTTCGCGCTGCACCGGAAGGATGGATTGGAGGGACGGCGACCGTCCGGACCAGTGTGTGACCGCGACACCAGGAGGACACGAACACGTGGCCGAGCCAGTGCGCAAGCTCGTTCTGTGGGACATCGATCACATGCTGATTGAGACCGGCGGAGTCGGGAGTGAGGTGTTCAAGGATGCCTTCGAGCAGGTCACCGGCCGAAAGATCAACGAGATGGCCGAGGTGACCGGCCGCACCGAACAGGTCATTTTTCGTGAGACCTTGGACATGTACGGCATCGAGGACCCTGGCGGCTACTTCCCCAGGTTCGTCGAGGTTCAGTCCGCCGGCTACCGCGCCCGAGCCGACGACATGCGCCGACGAGGACGAGTCCTTCCTGGTGCTCGCGAAGTGCTCGCAGCACTCGCCGAACTTCCTGGCATCACGCAGACCGTCTTGACCGGAAACCCGCATCCGTCAGCAGTTGAGAAGCTGCGTGCCTTCGAAGTTGACGACAAGCTCGATCTGAACATTGGCGCCTATGGGACCGACGATCCGGCGCGCCCGAACCTGGTTGGTATCGCACGTCAGCGTGCCAGCCAGCGCTACGGCGTCACGTTCGCCCCAGAGAGGACGGTCATCATCGGCGACACCGTCAGCGACGTGGACGCTGCTCTGACGGGCGGAGCCCAAGTCATCGCGGTCGCCTCTGACCGCACGACCGCCGATGAGCTCCGCGATGCAGGGGCCGCCATCGTGTTCCCCGACCTCACCGACACCGCGGCCATCGTCCACGCCATTACGGCCATGCGCTAACCCGCCTCTACGCTAGTGATCATTCCCGAATTCCGCCCCTTGGGATCAAGAGCGGTGGCGAGCAGCTGGGGTTAGTGAAGTGTTGACGTACGGTGACGGCCATATGTGATTGATCTACTTACTTTGGTGGTATCTGAGGGTTGGTCGGCCTTGTAGAGGTCGCCAGTTGTGCGGGTCCTTTCCCCAGGAGGCCCGTGATGGGCTCTGATCCAGGTCCTGGAACAGCGACGTCGACAAGGTGGCCAGGCCGCCGTACCGGGCCGTTGACTGATGGCCTGTTCGTTCAGGCGAGCACCAAGGACCTGCCTGATGTAGCGGAACTGTCGGGCCGTGAGGGATCGGGGCTGGTGTTGACAGGCCCCGATGCTTTGGACGGTGCTCTAGCGGCCCTAGAGCACTACAAGATCGCGCGGCCTGTGCTGGTGGATCGGCGTCGATACGCCACCGATAAGCGTGTTCGGGGGACTGAACCGTTCTGCCAGAGGTGGCTGAGAAAGCAGCGGCAGCTCGGTACCGCGGCGGTGCTCACCGATTCTGGATACATCGGTCAGGGAGACCTGGCGGCGCTGACCGCAGTGCTGGGACAGACCGCTCGCTACATCGACCGGGAGGGGACGCCCGCCGGTGGAGTGTGGGCGGTGCTGCCCCTCCATCGCCGATGGCTGCGTGAGGACCGCTCGTTGTTGATCGCGCAGATCAAGGCCTACGGCGTCCCGGTTGCGCTCGTACTCGAACACGAGGCCGACCCACTGGGAACGCGAGTGGCGGTCGAGGGACTGGTGGAAGTGCTGGACGGACCGGTTCCCACCGCGCTGCTGTCGACCGATGTATCTGCGTTGGGGGCATTGGCCTACGGTGCGGTGTGGACAGCGGTCGGGATGCGCAGTAGCTTGCGGCATCTGTATCCCGTCACACCCTTCAAGCGGCATGGCAGTCCCAGTGCGCTGCTCGATCCCGTGCTGACCATCACCTCGATAGCAAAAATCCTCCGAGTCTACGCAGATGCCTCTGATGAGCTGATATGGCGCTGCCCCTGCCCGGTCTGCGAGGGCCGCGAATTGGCCTGGCTGGGGACTATTCCTCCGGGCATGGTCGCAGCTGAGGCGGGCCGACACACGCTCGCAGCGCTACTCGAGCGACGAGAAGAGCTTGCTTGGCTGTCCCCAGGTGAGCGACGCCGAATCTGGTGGCATTTCAGATGCAGCGATGCACTCTGGTTGTACGACGCTCTCGGTTTGGTTGACCGCTATCAATGGCAGAAGCCCGGATTCCTCAAGAGCTGGCTGGCTCTGCACCCGTGAATCTGGCCTAGTCAGGGCGTCGCTGATCTGCAGGTGGTAGGGGCGGATTGCATGAACGCGCCATAGACAACCTCTTCGACCAGCCGGTGCACCCAGGTGCGATGTGTCGGACGCTGGAGGTCGGGATGGTGCACTATCGCCAATCGGCAGGTCCTGCGCTGCTCGTGTTGCACTTCCTCGTCGAATGTCAGGTCGGCAGTCGCTGCATGAAAAGGAGCAGGATCGTGGGCGATCACGCCAAAGCCGTGCACCAAGGCCACCATCGCCAGTCGTGAGGAGCAAGCCTGCGCGGCTGGGACCACTGCTGCCCGGGGTCCAAAGGCTACGAACCCACCCAGCGGCCGCAATGCTGATTGCCACCGTTGTGCTGCGGCCAAAGCCCCTGCCACCCGTACAGGTGCGGGACGAGCGGCGAATTCGGGATTTTCGGCGAGGAGGCACCGCAGCAACAACGGGTCCACCACTGGGGGACGGCTTTCGGCGACACGGCGGTTGTGCTCGGCGACGTCCAGCTCCCCGACCACATGCACGCGCAGGTCCAGCACCTTGACCTCGATGAGGCGACCATGCCAACCCAGCAGCCTCGCGGCCCCCTCGAGAAGGCGTTGACGCTGCCACTGCTTGAGGTCGCCGCGGTGTTGTTGATTCAGCTGTGGCGGTGACATCGGCCCTCGAAGATCAGTGCTTCTCTGGTGGTGCGCGGTTCAGTGGTGCACGTTGGTTCTCGGTGACGCCTTGCCACACTCGCAGTGGAGCCGCGATCGCAACAGCGGTCCAGCCGAATCGTTACCGTTTCCGTCGAGTACCCCCGGGCTGGGCACTCCACCCGCCAGAGGAGATCAAGCTGGCCTTGACGGCAGCATGGAACACGTGACGACGGCAGGATTTTGCAGATGAGACGCCGAGCAAGACGGGTGCGGCGTGACACGGCGGCAGCCCATACGCCGTAGGGCCCACGTCTGTAGGCGAGGGTGCTGCCGACTCTGTCCTGTAGGACCTGAGGAGTCTGCATGGCAGACAAGCCCGAGTCCCCGAAGACCATCTTCGTGGAGACGCTTAAACTCCCCGATGGGCGCACCGTGCGCGTGCTCGCGTACGACAACGATGAAATCCGCATTCGCGTCGACCGCTGCCCCTACGTGATCAGCGAGGCGTACCTGAGCGGCGGCCCGAATGACCACGCCATCATCAAGCTGAGCCCCGGCAAGCGAGGCGACATGGTCCGCAGCCAGCAAGAGGACACCTCGACAGCACCTGAGATTTCCCAGTCCTGAGTGGGCGGCTACGGGACGGGTGGGTGCTTGGCCTGCGGGGTTGGGGTTGTGTCGCGGTCGGAGCGGGGCCAGACGTACGGGAGGTCAGCGGGGACGTCGGGGA
The DNA here is from genome assembly GCF_001552235.1 of Actinomadura rubrobrunea NBRC 15275. Taxonomy (NCBI): domain Bacteria; kingdom Bacillati; phylum Actinomycetota; class Actinomycetes; order Streptosporangiales; family Thermomonosporaceae; genus Actinomadura; species Actinomadura viridilutea. Next base: position 28,646 of record NZ_BCQU01000035.1, read on the forward strand.
AGATCGGACCGTAGAACTCGGGGTCCTTGCGGATCAGCGCGGAGCGGTGGCTGAGGTGCAGCGCCGGATCGCCCAGCCAAGGCGGTAGCTGCCCGGACGCGGCCAGCTCCGGCTGAGAGCGCGGATGGTCGGTGCCCTTGGCGGTCAGTAGCTCGGACGTCAGCGTGGCGGCGCAGGTGTCGTTGTGGCCGAGGGCGCACCAGCGGCGGCAGATCTCCAAGCCGTAGCGGACCAGCGCCTCCTCGTACCCCATCCACATCCGCACGACCGGGTGGTGCCGCCACCCGTACCCAGGCACCGTGAGTCCGCGCAGCACCTGGATCACCTCCACGCGCTGCTTGCCGAGCCTGCGCTGATCGAGGACGTGGGCGGTGGCGGCGAAATCCGCGTGTGGAAGGAAGGTCTGCACGGCGCGATTCCTGGGTCTTCGTCCCGCGGCGATGGACGAGGACGTCGCTGACCTTCTCGGCCGTGCCCGTGGCTGAGCAGCCGAAACGTCCAGAGAGCAGGCCCCGCGAACGGCTGCGCTCCCTCTGACCGAGCTCATCGCAAGCCGATGATGCTACGACCGGTCGCTGGCCCGTTGGATTGAATGGCTCCTGGGGACCGGGCTGGACCTCGTGGTCGTGGCCGCGTCCAGCGACTCTGTGCGGGCCGCGCGCTTGGGTGTCTTGAGTCTTGGGCGATTTCGCCCCCCATGAACACGTCGGCCATCTGCCTTGCACGGGCTCTGGCTGACCTTGTCCACGGGGCCGATGTCGCTCGACCGGTCGCTCGCCCGTTGGCTTGAATGGCTCCTGGAGGCCGTGGACGTCGTGGTGGTGACCGTGTCCAGTGCCCCTGGCACGGGGGCGCGCTCTTGGGGGCGTGAGGCTTCGGCGATCTCGATACCCGTGAAAACATTGGCCGTCCGCTTCGCGCAGGCTTTGGGCTGGCCTCATCGGCGTGGCGGATGGCCTGTCGGCTTGAATGGCTCCTGGGGGTGCGAGCCGGCCGTTGTTAACGTCGCCGCGTCCAGCGCCGCTGGAGCGCGGCCGCGTTCTTGAGGGCTTGAGCCTTCGGCGATCTCCACACCATGAGCATCTTGGCCGTCCGCTCTGCGCGAGCTCTCGGTGACCTCATATGGGGCCGCTGGCCTGTCGGCTCGGATGGCTCCGCGGAGGCCTGGCCGGACGTTGTGGTCGTCGGCGTGTCTCAGCGCGGGGCCGTGCCAGGCCGTCCTCGACATCCCATCCCCGCCGCCGACGACCACCCCACACCCCCACACCGGACCTCGCCCAGCCATCACCACCCTGCACCGCGGCCGGACCCGCCGCGGCCTGCTCTTGGATTGGGGTTAGCGGATGCTGGGGGGCCGCGTGGGGGCGGGGCCAGGGAGCGTGACACGGACGGGTCCGGTCAAGCGGAGCGGGTGTTCTTGGCGTGGTCAGGCGGATGGGGCGGGGATGACGGTGGGCTTGGGCTGGCCTGCGGGGACGAGCAGGAAGACCTTCGGGCTCAAACGTTCCATGTCGCCGCGACGGCCGAAGACCAGGCCCGCGGCGAAGTCGACGAACCGGCGTGCCACGTCGTCGGGCAGCTCGGTCAGATCCATCACGACCGGGATGCGCTTGTTGCGGAAGAAGTGTCCGACGTACAGGGCCTCGTTGTAGTCGCGGGGGCGCAGGGTCTTGACCATCACCCCGTCAGTCTCGCCGAGCGGGTGCGGACGTCAAGTGGCCCCGTCCCCGGGCAGCGGGGGCGGGGCCTTTCGCGGTCCCCGCCGCGGTGTGCGGGCGAGGCCGCGAGCTGCGGAAGGTCACCTCCGGCGCATCGCCATGGCGCGGGTGCCCGCGAGGCCCAGGGTGGCCAGGCCCAGGACGAGGATGATCGCCCCAACCACGACGTTGCTGACGATCGTCCCGGTCGTCTCCATGCCGCCGGCGATCACCCACGGCGAGATGATCGTCCATATGCCGATGACGGGCGCGATCCAGGCGATGCCGTACGTGCGGCCGAACGCCAGGGCGAAGCCCAGTCCCAGCCCCGCGACGGCGAGGCCGGTGATCAGGTTGTTCACCGTGATCGGGCCCAGGTAGTTGAACCCCACGATCCATGGAGAGAGCGCCAGGTAGAGCCCGGCGAGCACGGTGAGCCCGTCCAGGGCCTGGGCGGTGGGACTCGCCGCGGCGAGCTCGTACCGCGTGCGCAACTCGGCTATGTCGGGATGCCGCTCGATGTCTGCCGGGTGCGTCATCTCATGCACACCACCTTCCGGTGCCTGGGACGAGACGATCTCGCCCTGGCTCGCCCCCCGTTGGCCGGGAGCCCCCGTTTACAGGAGGACGAGTCCTCCCTGCATCCTTCTCTTCACGGTAGCCCCGTCCGACCGACCGGTAAGGGTGGCGGCGGCATCCTTGTCGATGGGTTTGCCCATGTCATGGGGCTTTGTTGGGGTTCGGTCGGGACCATGCGGGGTGTCGCGCGGACGCGACCTCGCCTTGTCGGGCGAGCGGCGGCGGTGGCCGTTTTGGGGACGTCAGGGGCGTCCCAAACAGGGGTCGGGTGGGATCGCGGCTGGTCAAAGGGCTGGTTAACACGGCGTTCACATACGGGCAACAGGTCCGAAATCGGGCGTTGTCAGCCTGCTTGGGGTCGAAACCGCCGGCCCGGCACGACGAAGGGATCGCACCTTGACCTACAAGGCCGAGTACATCTGGATCGACGGCACCGAGCCGACCGCTCGGCTGCGTTCGAAGACCAAGATCCTCCCCGACGGCGCCGACCTGCCGGACTGGGGTTTCGACGGGTCCAGCACCAACCAGGCGCCCGGCAAGAACTCGGACTGCGTGCTCAAGCCGGTGTTCTCCTGCCCCGACCCGCTGCGCGGCGGCGACCACAAGCTGGTGCTGTGCGAGGTGTACGTGCCCGACGGCACCCCGCACCCGAGCAACAACCGCGCCAAGCTGCTGCCCGTCGCGGAGAAGTGGGCCGCCCAGGAGCCGTGGTTCGGCATGGAGCAGGAGTACACCTTCTTCAAGGACGGCCGTCCGCTCGGCTTCCCCGAGCGCGGGTTCCCCGCCCCGCAGGGCTTCTACTACTGCGGCGTCGGCGCCGACGAGGTGTTCGGACGTGAGATCGTCGAGCGGCACATGGACGCCTGCCTGGCCGCCGGGCTGAACATCTCGGGCATCAACGCCGAGGTCATGCCGGGCCAGTGGGAGTTCCAGATCGGCCCCGGCGGGCCGGTCGAGGTCGCCGACCAGATGTGGATGGCGCGCTGGCTGCTGTACCGCATCGCCGAGGACTACGGCGTGGCCGCCACGCTCGCCCCCAAGCCGGTCGCCGGCGACTGGAACGGCGCGGGCGCGCACACCAACTTCTCCACCAAGGCGATGCGCGAAGGCTACGACCCGATCATCACCGCCTGCGAGGCGCTGGGCGCCAAGGCCCAGGAGCACATCGCCGGATACGGCGCGGACATCGAGCGGCGTCTGACCGGCATGCACGAGACCGCCCCGTGGAGCGAGTACAGCTACGGCGTGGCGGACCGGGGCGCCTCGGTGCGCATCCCCTGGCAGGTCGAGGTGGACAAGAAGGGCTACATCGAGGACCGCCGCCCGAACGCCAACTGCGACCCGTACGTGGTGACCCGGCTGATCACGGACACCTGCTGCTCGGCGCTGGAGCGGGCCGGGCAGGTCTGAGCACGACGCCGGCGCGCGCCGCAGGCGCCGCCCCATGAGCAGGGGGTTCCGGGATGCGGGGGGAGTTCCCGGAGCCCCCTCCGTCTTTATCGGCTGTCTTTATCGGCGCTGGTCAGGGGAGGGGGCGGCGGCCCGCGAAGCCGAGCTCGGTGCGGTGGTACCAGGCCAGCTCGGCGTCGCCCTCCAGCCAGCACAGGCGGACCGAGCGGCCGTCCAGGACGGCGGGGAAGTCGATCAGGAAGGGCGCGATGCCCTTGATCTCGATGCCCTGACCGGTGAACCAGGCGATCTGCTCGTCCAGCCGCGCCTCGAGCGCCTTCAGCTCGGCCCTGCCGCCCAGCGGGGACGAGCCCGACGTGCGCAGGTCGTGGGCGAGCTCGGCCAGGTCCGCGCGCAGCTCGACGATCCGCGCGGCGCGTTCGCGCACTTCCGGGATCAGGGCGCGCGCCTGCGCCACGGTGAACTCGCGTACGTCCGGTGTCACTCAGCCCCCGAGGCAGATTCCGTTCCCATTCTCCCGCAGCGAAACGTTACCTCCCGCGCGTCCAAAGGTCCCGGACGGGGATCAAATGACCGCAAAGTGTCGATGCCTGGGGAGTTCGCCGCACGTGGCCGGGTAACACCCGGGCACGTTCGCGTCGGGGACAAGGGGAGGCGCCATGGCCGGGACCCCGTCCGGACGGTTCTCCGGCGACTCGCCCGACGGGGACCGCCACAGGACGGAGCGCTCCGGGCACCGTGCCCAGCATCGGCGACGCGGCGGCGGTGATGGGGCGCCGCCGCGGGCCTGGCAGCGGTCCTTCCGCTGCCAGGCCGGCATCGGACGCTCGGAGTGGTCCGTCGAGACGGCCATGGCCCGCTACCGGCGGTTCGTCGCGCTGCACGAGAGCCTCTCGCTGCCGCCCGAGGTGAACGAACGGCGGCTGTGGGCCGGCGGCGTCGCCGTGACCGCCGCCGCGGCGCTCACGGCGTTCACCGGGGTCCTCGTGCTGCGCGGGCTGCTCGGGTTCGACGTGCCCGTGTTCGGCGGGGGCGGCCAGGCCGTCCCGCAGGCCGCCGTCTACGCGCTGTGCGCGGCGGCCGCGGGGCTGCAGGGCACCGCGCTGCTGAACGTGCTGGCGTCCGTGACCGCCCGCCCGCTGCGCGCCTTCGGCTGGGTCGGCGCGCTGGCCGTGCTGCTGGTGACGGTGCTGCCGCTGACGATGAGCGCGCCGCTGGTCGACGCGCTCGCGACCGCGGTGACCAATCTGGTGGAGGGCTGTCTCATCGTCGGCGCGCTGGCGGTCGCCGGCGCGTGGTCCATGCACTGGCCGCCGAGCCCGACCTGGGCGCCCCGGTGATGGGCGACGGGACGGCGGCGGTCGGGCGCGGGAGGCGTCAGGGGACCACGGTCACCGGCCAGCGGCCGGCGCGGACCAGCCGCACCGCCACCGAGCCGATCAGCCGGTGCCCCGCCTGCTGCGACGCGCCGACGATCACCGCGTCGGCGCGATGCTCGTCGGCGACGCGCGACAGCACCGCGTAGGCGTCGCCCTGCTCGACCAGCAGCTCGTACCGCACCGCGTCCCGGTGCGGCGCCGCCGCCCGCTCCAGCTCCGCGCGCAGCTCGTCGACGATCTCCTCGCTGGCCTGGGACAGCACGGCCGCGCCGCCCGGGGTGAGCGTCGACAGCGACGTCAGCGGGGTGACGTGCACCAGGAGCAGCCGGGCGCCGCTGCGGCGGGCCAGGCCCCAGGCGTAGGAGGCCGCCCGGAGGGACGTCTCCGAGCCGTCCACGCCGGCGACGATCACCTTCGGCCCGTCGGTCCCGTACTCGAAAGGCCCCTCCTGCACCACGTCTCCCAGCCTAGACCTCCGTCGCGGCGCGGCGGCGCCTTCCGCGCGGGCGGGCGTCCGCGTCCGGCCGGGGAAATCCGCGGCGGTTGCAACCGGACGGCGCACGCGGCGGGACCGGAAACGGAACGCACGGTTCCTTCGCACGCGTCCCATCGTTTTCGCGGTTTGTTTCCGGTGCGCGGCGACCGGGTCGGCGAAGGGGATTTAACGCGGTCTTCACAGGGATGTGATATGAAGCTCAACGTAGGCTCTCGCAGAATGGTGCGAGATTCTCCACGCCGGGCTTGTTGAATGGAGCGGACAATAGCGAAATGAAGCCGTCCCCCCGAAGCGTGCGCGACGCCGCGGCCAACCTCGTCCGCAAGGCGCTGAACGGCCGCGTCGCCGACCTGCGCCCGCTGCCCGCCGAGGCGGCCGAGCTGGAGCCGTGGGGGTGCCTGCGCCGCTACCGGCCGCCCGAGGGCGTGATCCCCACCGGGCCGCCGGTGCTGTTCGTGTCGCCGCTGGCCGCGCCCGCCCGCTGCTATGACCTGCGGCGGGGCTGCAGCCTGGTGGAACACGTGGTGGCCCGGGGACGGCGCGGCTACCTGATCGACACCGGCCCGCCGCGGTTCGCCGACCGCGGCGCCGCGCTGGCCGAGTGGGCGGGCCGGACGCTGCCCGCCGCGATCCGCGCGGTCAGCCGCGACGCCGGAGGCCAGCCCGTGCAGCTGGTGGGGTGGTCCCTGGGCGGCGTCTTCTCCCTGCTGGCCGCCGCCGATTCCACGCTGCCGATCGCCTCGGTCGCCGCCGTGTCCGTCCCGGCCGGACCGGTGTCCGTTCCGGCGCCGTCCGCGGGCCTGTCCCGGATGCTGGGCGAACGGCCGAACGCCGTGTTGGCAAACGTTTTCCGGATCGCCGACGTCGACAAATACCTGCTGCGTCCTTACAAGATTGTGACCCGCATTGACAACGCCGAGTTCCTGGCGCAGGCGGAGGCGGTCGATCATTTTCTCGGCATGATGCCCACCGCGCCGGGGCGCGCCGCGCACGAGGTGTACGCGACGTACCTGCGGGAGAACGCGCCGCGCGGCGGCCGGATCGAGGTCGGCGGCCGCCGGGCGCGGCTGGCGGACGTGCGGGCGCCCGTCCTGCTGATCGCGGGACGCGCCGACGCGGTGGCGCCCGTCCCGGCCGTCCGCTCGATCGCGCGGCTGCTCACGGGCTCCGGTCTGGTGCGGTTCGTGACCGCGTCCGGCGGCCACCTGGGCGTGCTGACCGGCCCCGCGGCCCGCGAGGACGCCTGGACGCACCTGGACCGGTGGCTCGACGAGGGCGTCCTGCGCCACGGCATCCGGGCGCACCGCCGGGAGGCCGCCACCGTCTGACCCCTCCGCCGGCCGACGCCCCGCCGCATCCGGGGTGTTCGCTGGTCAAGGGACCTTCCAGGGAAGCCTTTGGAGAGGCGTAATCAGCGCGCTCCCTGGTGTGTCGCCTGAGTGCTCGTCTCGTCGCCGAACGTAGTCTGCCCAGCGTCGCGGGCCCTGCCCGCGCCCAGGGTGGAACGTCGGGGGGCAGTGCATGACGGCTGACAAGGGCGAGCTTCGAACCGGACGGGCCGTCCGGCGGGCGGAACGGAGCGAGGCGGACGCGGGGCGCGGCGACAGGCCGTCGCAGCCGCCGTCCGGCGCGCCGTGCGAGGCGCCGTTCGACGAGGCGCCGTTCGACATCGTCGCCATGGCCCCGTTCGGGCAACCCGTTCCGCGGCTGACGGTCGCCGCCGCCCGGGCCGGCGCCCTCGGCGTGCTGGACCTCGGCGTCGACCGGGCCGCCGCGCTCGAGGCCCTGGCGGAGGTCGGCCGGTGGTGGGACGGCTCGTTCGGCGTCCGCATCCCCGCCGGGTGCGGCATCCGGCCGGACGACCTGCCGGACGCCGTCGACACCGTCATCATCGACGCCGCCGCGCTCGGCCTGGCCGGCGTCGCCGACCACGGCCCCGGCGGGCACCGCGCGGCGCCCGCCCCCGGCGGCGGCTCCCCTCCGACGTCCGACGGCGGCGGCCCGGGATCCGCGCCCGAGAGCGCGCCGGGCGGCCTGCCGGTCGCGATCCCTCGGGCGCGCGGCGCGATGAAGCGCGGAACGGGCGCGTCGCCCTCGCTGCCCGTGCCGCCGCCCGCGCCGCCCGGCGGCACGTCCCAGGCCGCCGACGCGCCTCTGGGGGACGACGACCTGGACGACGTGGTGTCCGTCCGCGTGATCCCGGCCGCCGAACGCCGACGCGAGCAGCAGGTCGAGGCGTCGGCGCCGACCGAGGGCGTCATCGTGCTCGACCGCGAGGAGGCCGAGCGGCGCAAGGCCGCGAGCAGGACGTCGCCCGGCCTGCCCGGCGACCGGATCGACGTGGCGGCGCTGGCGCGCGGGCGGCGGCTGCTTGTCGAGGTCGTCGACCCGGCGGAGGCGGAGGCGGCGGTGCGGCTCGGCCGGGAGCTGTCCGAGGACGGCGACCGCGGCCCCCGCATGGTCGGGCTGATCGCCCGCGGCGGCGAGGCGGGCGGCCGGGTCGGCGACCTCACCACGTTCGTGCTGCTGCAGCGGCTGCTCGGCGACCCGGGGATCGAGGCGCCGGTGTGGGCGGCGGGCGGGATCGGCCCGCACAGCGCCGCCGCCGCCGTGGCGGGCGGCGCCGCCGGCGTGGTGCTGGACGTGCAGTTCGCGCTGGTCCGGGAGATGGAGCTGCCCGACGACGTCGTCGCCGCGCTGACCGCCATGGACGGCAGCGAGACCCGCGTGGTGGGCGGACACCGCGTCTACGCCCGCCCCGACCTGCCGGAGATCGACCTGGACGGCCTCGGCCCGGCGGAGGTCAACGCCCGGCTCGGCGCCACCGGGCTGCGGTCCCGGCTGCTGCCGGTCGGGCAGGACGGGGCGCTGGCCGCCCCGCTCGCCGCCCGGTACGAGACCGCGGGCGGCGTCGTGCGGGCGATCCGCGAGCAGGTCGCCGCGCACCTGCGGGCCGCGGTGCGGGCCCGGCCGCTGGCGCCCGCCGACAACCCGCCCGGCTCGCCCGCCGGGCGCGAGTACCCGGTGGCGCAGGGCCCGATGACGCGCGTCAGCGACCGGTCGGCGTTCGCCGCGGCGGTCGCGCAGGACGGCGGCCTGCCGTTCCTGGCGCCGGCGCTGATGAGCGGCACGCAGACGCGCCGACTGCTGGAGGAGACCGCCGACCGGCTGGGCGACCGGCCGTGGGGCGTGGGCGTCCTGGGCTTCGCGCCGCCGGAGCTGCGCGAGGAGCAGCTGGCGGCGGTGCGCGCGGCGGCGCCGCCGTTCGCGCTGATCGCGGGCGGGCGGCCCGCGCAGGCCGCGTCCCTGGAGGAGGCGGGCGTCGCGACGTACCTGCACGTCTCGTCGCCGGGGCTGCTGGAGCGGTTTCTGGCCGAGGGGGCGCGCAGGTTCGTCTTCGAAGGCATGGAGTGCGGCGGGCACGTGGGGCCGCGCGCGGCGTTCCCGCTGTGGGACGCGCAGGTCGAGCGGCTGCTGCGGTGGTCCGACGAGCACGCCGGCGGCGACGCCTCCGAGCTGTCGGTGATGTTCGCGGGCGGCATCCACGACGAGCGGTCGGCCGCGATGGTCGCGGCGCTGGCCGGGCCGCTGGCCGAACGCGGCGCCGACGTCCGCGTGCTCATGGGCACCGCGTACCTGTTCACCTACGAGGCGGTGGCCGCGGGCGCGATCCAGCCCGGTTTCCAGCAGACGGCGTTGAGCTGCGAGGGCACCGCGCTGCTGGAGACCTCGCCGGGGCACGCGACGCGGTGCGCCCGCACGCCGTACGTGGAGGCCTTCGAGCGGGCGCGGCGCGAGCTGGAGGCGGCGGGCACCCCGCCGCACGAGATGTGGGCGCAGTTGGAGGAGCTCAACCTCGGCCGGCTGGGCATCGCCGCCAAGGGCCTGCGCCGCGGCGACGCCGACGGATCGGCCGCGCCGTCCGACGGGGACGCGGCCTCCGCGGGGCAGCCGCAGCCGTTGGACCCGGACGAGCAGCACCGCGAGGGCCTGTACATGATGGGGCAGGTCGCGGCGCTGCGGTCGGCCACCACCACCATCACCGACCTGCACGAGCAGGTCACCACCGGAGCCACCTGCTTCCTGGAGAGGCGGGCCGCGGCGCTCGGCATCCGCGTCCCCGAGGAGGAGCCGGAGGGGCGCGCGGCGCCGCGGGCCCGGCCGCGGCCCGACCGGCCCGCCGAGGACGCGGCGCCGCCGTCGGACATCGCGATCGTCGGCGTCGGCTGCGTGTTCCCCGGCGCCCGTGACGCGGGGGAGTACTGGGCCGCCGTCGTCGGCGGCGTCGACGCGGCCGCCGAGGGGGCCGTCCTGCCGGACGTGCCGGTCGACCCGCACCGCCACGGCGTCGCGGAGGCGTCGCCGGAGACCCTCGAGCCGGTGCGGGTGCTGGCGCTGGAGGTGGCGGCGCGGGCGCTGGCCGACGCCGGGTACGCCGACCGTCCGTTCGACCGGCCCCGCTGCTCGGTGGTCTTCGGCGCGGGCCTCGCCGGTCACGTCGCCGACCGGCTCGGGCTGGGCGGCGCCCACAGCACCGCGGACGCCGACCGCGCCGCGTCGCTGGAGGGCTTGGAACAGGCGTGCCGGCTGCTGACGGGCGGCACCAGCGACATGGTGCTGTACGGGGGCGCCGACGTGATCGCCGACCCGGACGCGGCGGGGAATCGGCGCCCGTCGGGCCGGTGCGCGCCGTTCGACGCGTCCGCCGACGGCATCGCGCCGGGCGAAGGCGCCGCCTGCGTGGCGCTCAAGCGGCTGGACGACGCCGAACGCGACGGCGACCGCGTCTACGCGGTGATCAAAGCGGTGGCCGGGGCGGACGACGTGCGGACGGCGCTGGAGCGGGCCTACGCCCGCGCCGGCGTCTCACCTGCGGACGTGGGGCTGGTCGAGGCGGACGGCGCCGGCACCGAGGAGGACGACCGCGCCGAACTGGAGGCGCTCACGCGCGTGTTCGCCGAGGCCGGGGCGGAGCCGGGCAGCGTGGCCCTGGGGGCGGTGACGTCCCAGATCGGGCACAGCGGAAGCGCCGCCCCGCTCGCCGGTCTGATCAAGGTGGCCTGCGCCGTGCACGCCGGCGTGCTGCCCGGCACGCCGCACGTCACCGAACCCAACCGCGCCTGGGACCCCGCCACCAGTCCGTTCGCGTTCGGGGAGCGGGCGCGTCCCTGGCCGGCGCCGCCGGGCGAGCGGTACGCCGGTCTCAGCCGCGGCGGTTTCCACGCCGTCCTGGCCGGACACCGGGGCGCGTCCGAACCGGTGTCCGGGCTGGACCACTGGCCCGCCGAGCTGTTCCTCGTCCGCGGCGCCGACCGCGCCGCCGCCCGGGAGCGCCTGGACCGGCTCGCCGAGCTGGCCGCGTCCGGGGCGCGGCTGCGCGACCTGGCGCGCACGGTCGCGGCCGACGACGGCCCGGTGCAGGCCGCGATCGTCGCCACCGGACTTGGCGATCTGCGCGACAAGCTCGCCGCCGCCCGCGAGTTCCAGGCGGTGCCGGGGGTGTTCGTCGCCGAGCGGGCCGCCGGCGCCGTCGATCCGGGGCAGGTGGCGTTCCTGTTCCCCGGGCAGGGCGGGAGGCGGCCCGGGGTGCTCGCCGACCTGTTCATCGCCTTCCCGCGGCTGCAGCGGCTGCTGCGCCTGGACGGCGGCCGCCACGCCGCCGCGATGTTCCCGCCGGCCTCGTTCACGCCCGAGGACGCCGAACGGCGGCGCGCGGCCCTGGCCGACATCCGCGTCGCGGAGCCCGCGCTGGGCATCGCCGGGCTGGCCGTGCACCGGCTGCTGACCGAGCTGGGCGTGCGTCCCGACATGGCCGCCGGGCACGGCCACGGCGAGCTGGCCGCGCTGTGCGCGGCCGGGGTGTTCGGGGAGGACGACCTGACCGCGATCAGCGCGGCCCGCGCCGAGGCCGTCCTCGCCGCGACCCGGGCGGGCGGCGGCGACGCGGACTCGGCCGACCCGGGGGCGATGGCCGCCGTGGACGCCCCGCTGTCCGAGGTCCGCGGGGCCCTGGCCGGCGTCGGCGGGGTCGTCGTCGCCCGGCACGACGCCCCCCGCCAGGTGGTGATCTCCGGGACGACCGCGGCCGTGCGGCGGGCCGCGGCCGAGCTGGACGGCCGCGGCCTGCGCGTCCGCCCGGTCCCGGCGCCCTGCGCGTTCCACAGCCCGCTGGTCGCGGGCGCGTCGTCCGCGCTGCGCGCCGAGCTGGCCCGCCGCGACCTGCGCTCGCCCGCCTTCCCGGTGTGGTCCGCCGCCACCGCCGCGCCGTACGACACCGACCCCGAGGAGCTGGCCGCCGCGCTGGCCGGGCAGGTCGCCGCGCCGGTCCGGTTCGTCGAGCAGATCGAGGCGATGTACGCCGCGGGCGCCCGCGTGTTCGTCGAGGCCGGGCCGGGCGGGACGCTGACCGGGCTGGTCGACGAGATCCTCGACGGCCGTCCGCACATCGCCGTGGCCTGCGACGCGTCCGGCGAGGACGGCATCGAGCGGCTGCTGTGCGCGCTGGCCGAACTGGCGGTCGCGGGCGTGCCGGTGGACGCGGCGGCGCTGTTCGCCGGGCGGGACGCGCGTCCCGTCGCCGCAGGCGGCCCGGCCGACGCGCCGCGCTGGACGGTGAACGGCCGCACGATCCGAGCCGAGCACGCACGCCCGGCCGACGCGCCGCAGCCCGCCGGACGAGCCGCGCAAGCACCGGCGACGGGCACGGACGCCGAGGGGGACGAGCGCTCCGTCCCGGCCCGTGCGCCGTCCGCGCAGAGCGACGCCGCCGAGGCCGCTGTTCTGGAGTACCTGCGCGTCATGCGCGAGCTGATCGCGGCGCAGCGCGACGTCATGCTGCGCTTCCTCGGCGCGGCCGAGGACGTCGCCGACGACGCGGGGACCGGGGACGACCTGCCGCCGACCGAGACGCAGGACGCGCCGCGCGGCGCGCCGACCGTCACGGTGCCCGAGCCGCGGCCGAGCCCCGTCCCGGAATCGGAGCCGGAGCCGGAACGCCCCGCCTCCGCCGCGCAGGAGGAGGCGCCCGCGCCGGAGCCGCCGGCGGCGGTGCCGCCGGTCCGGCAGGTGGTGCGGATGGCCGAGCTGGCGTCCCCGCAGGCCGCCGAGCCGGCGGCGGGCCGGTTCGACGGCCGCCGGTTCCTCATCGTCGACGACGGCTGCGGCATCGCGCTCGAGCTGGCCGACCTGCTGGAGCAGCAGGGCGCGCGGGTCCGCACGCCGCTGGAGCCGGACGCGCCGTGCGACGGCCTGATCCACCTGGCGGCGCTGCGGCCGGGCGCCGGGCCGATGCTGCCCGGGGCGTACGCCGGCATCCGCGACGCGCTGCGGGGCGGGCTGCGCTGGCTGGTGCTGGCCTCCGGCGCGGGCGGCACGTTCGGCCACGAGTTCGCCGGCGGCGCCGGCGACCCGACGGCCGGGGCGGGCCTGCGCGGGCTGGCGCGCACCCTGGCGCAGGAGCACCCCGAGGTGCTGGTCCGCGCGGTGGACGTCGACACCAAGGAGAACCCCCGCGCGGTGGCCGAGCACATCATGGCCGAACTGCTGACCGCGGACGCGCCGGTCGAGGTCGGCTACGACGCCGAAGGCCGCCGCCGCACGCTCGTCGTCGTCCCCGCCGAACCGCCCGCCGACCCCGCCGGGCCCGCCGACGCGCCGTCCGCCGGGGGGACCGGCCGGGCGCTCGCCCGCCTCGGCCTGGACGCGGGCGGCGTGGTGCTGCTCACCGGCGGCGCCCGCGGCGTCACCGCCCGGCTCGCCCGCGAGCTCGCCCGCGCCGCCGGCTGCCACCTGGAGCTGGTCGGCCGCACCCCGCAGCCGCCGCCGACCGAGGACCCGCTGATCGCCGCGGCCCGGGACGAGGCGGCGCTGCGCCGCGCGCTGCTCGCCCAGGGCGCGGCCCGCACGCCCGCCGAGATCGACGCGGCCATCCGGCGGATCACCGCCGAGCGGGAGATCCGCCGGACCCTGGAGGCGCTGCGCGGCTCGGCCGCGTCCGTCCGGTACCACGCGGTCGACGTCCGCGACCCGCAGGCGGTGCGGGCCGTGGTCGAGGACGTGTACGCCCGGCACGGCAGGCTGGACGGCGTCGTGCACGGGGCGGGGCTGCTGGAGGACCGCCCGGTGCGCGACAAGGAGCCGGAGTCGTTCGCCCGCGTCTACCGCACCAAGGTGGACGGGGCGTGCGCGCTGGCCGCCTCCGTCCGCCGCGACCTGAAGTTCTTCGTCGTGTTCGGCAGCACGGCGGGCGTGTACGGCTGCCCGGGCCGGGCCGACCACGCCGCCGCCGCGGACGCCTGCGACACCCTGGCCCGCGTGTGGCGCGCCCAGCTGCGCGGCCGCGTGCTCGTCGCCGACTGGGGCCCGTGGGCCGGGGGCGGCGGGACGGCGCCCGCCGACGGGCCGCTGCTCGACCCGGACGCCGCCGTGGCCGCGCTGCTGCGCGAGCTGGCGTTCGGCGACGAGGCGCAGGTGGTGTTCACCGGGACCGCCCCGTGAGCGAGCCGATCGCGATCGTCGGCCTCGGGGCGGTGTTCCCCGGAGCCGGGTCGGCGGCCGAGCTGTGGCGCAACGTGCGCGCCGGAGTCGACGCGATCACCGACGTGCCCGAGCACCGCCGCGACCAGGGCCTGTGCCGCGCCCTCGCCGCGCCCGGCGGATCCGGCGAGGACGTCGTGCGCCGCGGCGGGTTCGTCGACGAGCTGGCCACCGTGGACCCGGCCCGGTTCGGCATCACCCGCGCGGCCGCGGCGGACATGGAGCCCGACCAGCTGCTGGCGCTGCGCACCGCCGCCGAGGCGATCGCCGACGCGGGCGGCGAGGAGCGGCTGCCCGACCGGTCCCGGGTCGGCGTCGTCATCGGCCGCGGCGGCCACATCACGCCGGGCGTCGCGCGACTCGACCAGCGGGTCACCACGGTGCGGCAGCTCCTGGTCACGCTGCGGGAGCTGATCCCCGAGCTGGACGGCGAGCGCCTGGAACGGCTGCGCGCCGCCCTCCGCGAGCGGACGGCGACGGGCGGTGCCGCGGCCGCCGTGCCCAGCCTGGCGGCCTCGCTGATCGCCGACCGGTTCGACCTGCGCGGCCCCGCCTACACGCTGGACGCGGCGTGCGCGTCCGCGCTGGTGGCCGTCGAGCACGCGGTGCGGGCCCTGCGGTCGCGGCAGTGCGACGCGATGCTGGCCGGGGCCGTGCACCACGCCCACCACCCCACCGTGTGGAGCGTGTTCGCCGACCTGGGCGCGCTGAGCCCGAGCGGTCTGATCCGGCCGTTCGACCGGTCCGCCGACGGCACGCTGCTGGCCGAGGGCACCGGGATCGTCCTGCTCAAGCGGCTGGCCGACGCCGAACGCGACGGCGACCGCGTCCACGCGGTGGTGCGCGGCGTGGGCACCTCCAGCGACGGCCGCGGCGACGGCGTCCTGGCCCCGCGGGTCGACGGCCAGGTGCTGGCGGTGCGGCGGGCCTGGCGGGACGCCGGGCTGGACCCGGCGGAGCCGGACGCGGCCGGGCTGGTGGAGGCGCACGGCACCGGCGCGCCCGCGGGCGACGCGGCCGAGCTGCGGACGCTGCTGCGGGTGTTCGGGGCGCAGGGGCCGCCGCTCGGCCTCGGCACGATCAAGTCGATGATCGGGCACGCCCTGGCCGCGGGCGGGGCCGCCGGGCTGATCAAGGCGGCGTGCGCGGTGCGCGACGCGGTCCTGCCGCCGACGCTGCACGTCGACCATCCGCATCCGGCGGTGGAGGGGACCCGGCTGCGTCCCGTCCGCCGCGCCACCGAGTGGGAGCGCCCGGCGACCGGGCCGCGCCGCGCGGTGGTGAACGCCTTCGGCCTGGGCGGCTGCAACGCCCATGTGATCCTCGAAGAGCCGCCCGCGCACGCGTGCTTCACCGGGGTCGTCCCGCCGGAGCCCGCGGCGGCCTTGACCGCGGCGGACGGGGCGGCCCGCGGGCGGGAGATGCGGCTCGACCTGGGCGCCCCGCTGATCCGGCTCGACGGCGCCGTGCCCGCGTTGCGCCTGGCGTCCGCCGCGGACGACGCCGCCGAGGCCGCGCTGCCGGAGCCGTCCGGCGACGGCCCGGTGGCGGCCGCGATGAACGCGCTGCTGCGGGAGACCGCGGAGAGCGCGCGGGCCGTCCTGCGCGCCCTGGACGCCCGCGCCGGCCGGGGCCGCGGCGGCGCTCCCGCGGCGGCGCGGCTGACGGCCTCGCGCGTGTTCTCGCTGGACACGATGCCCTACGTCGTCGACCACTGCATGATCCCGCAGCCTTCCGGCTGGCCGGACAGGTCCGACCGATTCCCGGTCGTCCCGCTCACGACCCTGCTGGAGGTGATGGGGGAGACGGCCCGCCGGCTGTTCCCCGACCTGGTGGTCGTCGGCTTCCGGGACGTGCGGGCCAGGCGGTGGGTGGTGGCCGATCCGCCGACGAGCGCCGAGATCCGCGCGCACACGACCGCCGCGGGACGGCCTCATGACGGCGTGCCGCGCGAGGTCAGCGTCGCCATCGGCGACCACGCCGACGGCACCGTGCTGCTCGCCGCGCACTATCCGAAGCCGCCGCAAGCAGGCGCCCCCATCGCGGGGGAGGGGCCGCCCCTGGTGAACGCCGCCCGCTTCTACGAAGAACGCTGGATGCCCCAAGGGCCGCTGTACCGGAGCGTCTGCGACATCGGCGCGGTCACACGCGACGGCGTGCGCGGCACGCTGGTCTCGCTTCCCACGCCCGGGGCGCTGCTCAACGGTGCAGGCCAGTTGTGCGGCCACTGGATGCAGGTGTACGGGGAGAAAGACCAAAACGTCTTCTCCGCGGAAATCGAGCGGATTTTCTTCTACGGCCCGCAGCCCCCGGTGGGGGAGCGTTTGGACGCCAACGTCCGCCCCCTCACCGTCACCGACACGGCAGTGCGGTACGCCGTGGAGGTCGCCGGCGCCGACGGCATGGTGTGGGCGCGCCTCCACGGCTGGACGATGCGCCGCCTGTACACCGACGAGGCGTTGTGGCGGATGAGGTTCAGTCCCGAGCTGACCTGTGCGGGAGAGCCGCAGCCGGGCGGCTGGTGCCTGGCCCGCGAGCATTGGGACTCGGCCCTGACCCGCGAGCTGGTGATGCGGCTGTATCTGGGCGCCGCCGAGCGCGCCGACTACCAACGTCTCGCGCCGGATGCCCAAGGACCGTGGCTGCTGGGCCGCATCGCCGTCAAGGACGCCGTGCGGACCTGGCTGTGGGAGCACGGGCACGGGCCGCTGTTCCCCGCCGAACTGACCGTGCAGGACGACGCCGCCGGGCACCCCCGGGTGACCGGCCCCTTCGACACCGAACTGAACGCGGCCGTCGCGTGCGCCGCCGAGCTGGGCGTCGCGCTGGTCCGTCCAGCCCCGGAACCGGCCCGAATCGCCATCGCACCGGTACCGGACGGGGCGGAGGCGTCGGAACGGGCGGCGCACCGGCAGGCGCTGGTGGACCGGCTGCGCGCCGCGCCGGACGAGCCGGTGACTCAGGTGGCCTCGCGCGTGGTGGACGGTCACGTCGTCGCCTGGACCGTCGCCGCGCACGGCGCGCCCACCGAGCGCCGGCGCACCGAGGACAAGGGGGAGAAGTGACCAGGACAGCAGGGGAGACCGCGCGCGGCGTGCCCGCCGGGGTCGTTCGAATCGTCGTCGCAGCCGACCGCGTCGCGATGCGGCCGCGCGCGCCGCGTCCGCGGCCGGCCCTCTGACCCGGCCGCGTCATGGGCATGGTGCTGGCGCGCGGCCTGCGCTTCCACGTCGTCGACATGGGGACCGACGACGGAGAGCCGGTGGTGATGCTGCACGGGCTGTTCACCGGCAGCATCGCCACCTGGTACTACACCGTGGCCCCCGAGCTCGCCCGGACCCGCCCCGTGCGGCTGCTGGACTGGCGGGGGCACGGCCTGAGCGAGCGTCCCCCGACCGGTTATGACAGCGCCACCATGGTCGCCGATCTGGCCGCCCTGACCGGGGACCTGCCCCCGTTCGCCGTCGTCGGGCACAGCTTCGGCGCGGTGGTCGCGGTGCGGTTCGCCCGCGCCCACCCCGGCAGGGTCACCCGGCTCGCCCTGGTCGATCCGCCGTTCACGAAGATCGACCGCAAGGCCGCCGAACAGCTCGTCCGGTTCGACGGGGACGGGTGCCTGGCCCAGCGCGCGACCGCGCTGGCGAACGAGACGACCGTGCTGGACGACCTGGCCCGCGAGTCCCTGGTGACGGCCGAGGAGCTGCGCGCGCTCGGCGACCTGCCGGTGCTGACCGTGGTCGGGGCCGACTCGCCGTTCCGGCCGTCCGCCGACCTGGTGGCGCGGGCGCTGCCCGCGTCCCGCCGCCACGTGCTGGACGGAGGCCACGACCTGCACACCACGGCGCGGGAGCCGCTGACGCGCCTGCTCGCCGAATTCCTGGAGGACTCAGCAGATGCCTGAGGTGACCGCGCGGGGCGTGCGCTTCCACGCCCAGACGTCGGAACCGTCAGAATCGTCGGAACCGCCGAAACCGCCCCATACCGCCTCTCCGCCGGCCGCGGCGTTCGCGCACGGTCTCGCCTCGGACCGCCGACGGCCGGGACCGTCGGCGCCGTCGATGGTCGGTCACGCGGGCGCGAACGCCTTCTCAACCGCTGCTGCCGCGGAAGGCGGTGTGCTGTGAGAGCACGTCGCGTACGGGTGCCGTCGCTGAGCGCGGTGCTCGCCCCCACGCCGGGCCTGCCGTCCACCCAGCGCAGCACCAAGACGTCGCGGTTCCTGTTCGCCGTGCCGCCGTTCACCGGCCACATCCTTCCGACCGTCGCCGTGGCCGCCGAACTCGTCCGGCGCGGTCACAAGGTCGCCTGGGTGGGGCACCGCGACAGCATCGCGCCCCTGACGCCCAGGCATGCGCGCATCTATGACGCCGACGGCGCACCCCTCGTCCAGCGGCTGCGCGACCTAAGCGACGGGGACCAGGAGCTGCTGGAGCCCGCCGCCCTGCGCTCCCTGTGGGAGCAGGTCCTCGTTCCCCTCGGGCACGCGATGATGCCCGGCGTCCAGAACGCCCTGGACCGGTTTCGCCCGGACGTGGTCGTGTCCGACCAGCAGGCGCTGGCCGCGCCCGTCGCCGCCCGCCTGCGGGGCCTGCCGTGGGCGACCTCGGCGGCCACGCCCGTCGAGCTCACCCGGCCGCTGCGGGACCTGCCCAAGGACGAAGAGCGCGTGCGCGAACTGATCGGGGACTTCCAGCTCGACCACGGCATCGAGGACCTGCTCGACCCGCGCTTCTCCGACCACCTGGTGCTGGTGTTCTCCACCGGCGCGCTGGTCGGCGACGCGGCATCCTTCCCCGACCGGTTCGTCTTCGTCGGCCCCTGCTCGACCGGTTCCGCCCCGGCCGGTCCGCGCACGGACGACGACGTCCCGCGGGAGTGGCCGGACGGCCGCCCGGCGGTGCTGGTGACGCTGGGCACGGCGCGCGGCGCGGCCGCCGAGCGGTTCCTGCGCGCCGCCGTCGAGGCCGTCGCCGGCCTGGACGTGCGGGCCGTGGTCGTCGCCCCGCCCGGCGCGCTCGCCGATCCGCCGCCGAACGTGCTGGTACGCCGCGACGTCCCGCGGTCCGCCCTGCTGGAACGCATGGCGGCGGGCCCGGCGGTGGTGCTGTGCCGCGGCGGGCACCGCACCGTGTGCCGGAGCCTGGCGCACGGGCTGCCGCTGGTGCTCGCGCCCACCCGGTACGACCACTCGGTCATCGCCCGCCGGGTCGCCGAGGCGGGCGCCGCGATCATCGTGCGGTTCGACCAGGCGACGCCGGTCGAGCTGCGCGCCGCGCTCGGCGCGGTGCTGACCGACGAGGACCACCGGCGGGCCGCCGCGCGCCTGCGGCGGTCGTTCGCCGAGGCGGGCGGCGCGGCCGAGGCCGCCGACCGGCTGGAGAAACTGGCGTGATCTGGCTCCCCCTCGCCGTCGCCGCCGGGCTGCTGGCCAACGCGCTGCGGCTGCGGCGCCGCCTGGGATCGCTGCCCCGCCTTCCCGTCTCCGGGCGGCGCGGCCGGTCGCTGCGCTGGGACGGCTCCTACGACACCGACACCCCCGGACACGACGAGTCCTACGGCCTGGTGATGGCGGAGGGCGCCGTGGTGTCCGGGCAGTTGCGGCGCGCCGCCTGCGCCTACGCCCGCCAGCACGGCCTCCAGGTGCTCGACCTGGTCCCGCGGGACCTGCCCGTGGAGCGCGCCCTCGACCTCGCGCGCGGCGTCGACCGGAACGCCTACCGGTCCGACCCGCTGGCCTTGGGGAACGGCGCCGGATACGCCACCGTCGTCGACGAAGACGTCCTGGAACGCACCGGCACACGGCCCCGCGCGCTCGATCCCGGCGAATACGGCGCGCTCACTCTCCGCCTGCGCCAGTACGCCCGCCCCTTGGAAGACGGCGTCTTCGCGGCCGACCTGGCCGTCGTGCCGTGCCGCGTGCCCAGGGGCGTCCCCTCCTGCGCGGGACGGCGAGCGTGGCTGCGCGGTCTCGGCGTCTCGGTGCCGTGGACGGTCGGCACGTCCATGACGAGCTACGCCCTCGTGCTGGCGTCCCTGGCCGCCGCGCCGCGGTGGGGCGCGCTGGCGGCGCTGGTCTACTGCGCCGTCCCCTACCTGGTGTTCACCGGCACCCCTGTTTCACCGCGGGACCTGCACCGGATGGCCCTGCTGCGGCTCGTGCTCACGCCTTGGAACTGGTGGCGCACCCTCAGGGACGCGCCGTGCGCGTGGGAGCGGATGCGGGAGCGGACCTGGGGGCAGGCCCGTGAATGGTACGGCACCGCCTTGGCCGACGGGATGGAGCGGTTCTTCCAGCCGCGGCGGGACGACTGCCCCTGGTGCGGCGCCCGCTCCCTCCAGCACCATCTGACCAGCGCCGACGTCATCCAGGCCAAGCCGGGCCGCTTCACGCTCGACCGCTGCCGGGCCTGTGGCCACATCTTCCAGAACCCCCCGCTCACCGCCGCCGGCCTGGAGTTCTACCGGCGCGACGTCTACGACGGGCTCGCCGCCGAAACCGCTGAGCACGCCCTGGCCGCCCAATGCCGCGTCCATATGGCCCGCGCCGAAATGGCCGTCGCCGCCCACCTGGCCCCGCGCGCCTGGCTGGACGTCGGCACCGGCCGCGGCCACTTCTGCCGCGTCGCGCGGACCGTCCTGCCCGGCACCGAGTTCGACGGACTGGACCAGGGCGACGGCGTCGAGGACGCGGCGGGGCGCGGCTGGATCCGCCGCCCCTACCGCGGCGCGCTCGCCGACCTGGGAGACGAGCTCGCCGGACGCTACGACGTCATCAGCATGCACCGGCACCTGGAGCAGACGCCCGACCCGGCGACGGAACTGGACATCGCCATCAAGATGCTCCCGCCGGGCGGGCACCTGCTCGTCGAGCTGCCCGACCCCGAATGCCCGCTCGGGCGGCTCCTGCGCCGCTTCTGGGCGGGCTGGCTGCAACCCCGCCAC
This sequence comes from Actinomadura rubrobrunea NBRC 15275, assembly GCF_001552235.1. Taxonomy (NCBI): domain Bacteria; kingdom Bacillati; phylum Actinomycetota; class Actinomycetes; order Streptosporangiales; family Thermomonosporaceae; genus Actinomadura; species Actinomadura viridilutea. The sequence continues at coordinate 49,684 of NZ_BCQU01000035.1, forward strand.
CTGCACCTGATCCCCATCGGCAACCTGGAGCGCGCGCTGACCGCGCGCGGCATGCGGATCGTCGCCCGCCGCCGGCGCCGCGCCCACCGGCGCCACGACCTGGCGTCCGCCGTGCTGATCGCCCTGCAGGCGTTCGGGCCGCCGCCCGGCCGTCCCTGGGCGCCCCGGGCGCGCGCCGGGGCGCGCGTCCGGTACCTGGCCGCCGCCGCGGCGGCGCGTCCGCTGGCGGCCGCCGCGGCGCTGCTCGACCGGCTCCTGGTGCCGCTCGTCCCCGGTCCCGGCAACACCTACCGCGTCTTGGCCCGCAAGTACCACGGCTGATCGCCCGCCGCGGGCGGGACGCCCGAAGCACGATCAGATCTTCGGGGTGAACAGGCGGCGGCCTTCGGGGTCGTCCGGGCGCGCCTGGACGCGCAGCGCCGTCTCCACCAGCTCGACCGCCCGGAGCAGCGCGACCAGGCGGGCGCCCTCCGCGCGGTAGGCGTCCAGGACGGCCTCGACGCCGTGCGGGGGGACCATGCCGCCCAGCTCGACTCGGGCGGTGCGGAACCCCTCCCGCGCGGCCTCCACGGCCGCGCTCACGTGGTGCCGCGCCATGCGCGCCAGCGCCACCGGGTAGCGGCGCAGGACGCCGTGACGGCGGTAGTCCGGCGGCACGAGGTCGAGCAGCCACGCCGTCGCCGTGTCCTCGAAGCGCTCGGTTCCGGGCGGATGCACCTGGGCAGGCCAACCGGGCGGAACGTACGTGCTCACCCTCTCACGATAACCCGATATCGAACATCCGTTCGATATCGGGTCACGACGCCGTCGCGCCGTCCGCCTCCGGGTCTCCCGGCGCGGCCCCGTTCCCGTCGGACGGGCCGGACGCCGACCGCTGGATGCGGATCTTGCCGGTGCTCAGGTCGGGGCGTCCGCCGCGGCCGGCCTGCAGCCGGTCGTCGTGGCGGCGCAGCTTCTGCTGCTGCTGCTCCTCGACCTTCACCCGGCGCGACCCCTCGAACACGCTGGCCAGGTCCTCGAACATCGCGCCGCCGAACCCGGCCCCGGTCGAGCCGTCCCCGCGGATCGCGCCCATCAGCGAGGTCTTGCCGGTGCCCTCGGTGGGCCAGTCGACCACCTCGTGCTCCGGCTTCGGCCTGGCCTTGGACTTCGCGCGGTCGGCGGCACGGCCCTTCAGGCGTCCGCGCCTGCGGCGAAACGGCAGCTTCACGTGAACACTCTCGCAGAGCCCCGGCGCGCCGGGCGCGCGCTGCTGATCCGCGCACCGAGAACCGTGCGGTTGCGGCCGTGCACGCCACCTCCAGTGGTGGAAGAGACAACTGGTTCGTCCGAGCCTACGTGGTTCGTGCCCACGAAGCCCGTCTCGTACCGCCGAGACCACGGATTTTCCACACGATAACCGGTGCGCGGCGGTGAGCCGCGTCGCGGCTCGGCCGGGAGCGCCCGGGGGCGGTAGCCTGCGGGCGTGCGTCTGTCCCATGTCATCGAGGTCCTCGACACGCTCTACCCGCCCTCGTGGGCCGAGTCGTGGGACGCCGTCGGGCTGGTCTGCGGCGACCCCGACCAGGAGGTCCGCCGGGTGATGTTCGCCGTGGACCCCGTGGCGGCCGTCGTCGACGAGGCCGTGGAGTGGGGCGCCGACCTGCTGGTCACCCACCATCCGCTGCTGCTGCGCCCGGTCAACAGCGTGGCCGCCGCCACTCCCAAGGGACGGCTCGTCCACCGCCTGATCCGCAACGGCACGGCCCTGTTCACCGCCCACACCAACGCCGACGTCGCCGACCCCGGTGTGTCCGACGCGCTCGCCCGCGCCGTCGGCCTGACCGGGGAGCTGCGCCCCATGGTCCCCGCCGCCGACGACCCGCGCCGCGGGCTCGGCCGCGTCGGCGCGCTGCCCGAGCCGCTGCCGCTGCGGGAGTTCACCGCCCGCGTGGCCGCCGGGCTCCCGGCCACCGCGTGGGGCGTGCGGGCCGCGGGCGACCCCGACCGGCCCGTCCGCACCGTGGCCGTCTGCGGCGGCGCGGGCGACTCCCTGCTCGACACCGCCCGCGCCCTCGGCGTCGACGCCTACCTCACCGCGGACCTGCGGCACCACCCCGCCTCGGAGTTCGCCGAGCACGGCGGGCCCGCGCTGATCGACGCCGCGCACTGGGCGACCGAATGGCCGTGGCTGGCCGACGTCGAACGCCGCCTGCGCGCCGCCCTCGCCTCCTGCGACGCCTCCACCGAGCACGCCGACCACGCCGAGCACGCCGACCACGCCGCCACCGCCGCGCGCCCGGCCTCCGCGCCGCCTTCCGCCGCCGCGGAGGCCGAGCGCAAGCTGGAGACCCGGGTGTCCGCGCTCGTCACCGACGCGTGGCGCCTGCACCACGAAGGAGCAAAGTGAAAGCCGCACCGCAAGCCCAGCTGCGCCTGATCGATCTGCAGGAGCTGGACACCAGCCTCGACCGCCTCGCGCACCGCCGCCGCACGCTGCCCGAGCTGGCCGAGATCGAGCGTCTGCAGGCCCGCGTGCGCGAGCTGCGCGACGCCGTGGTCGCCGCCGAGACCGAGATCGGCGACCTGGACCGCGAGCAGCGCAAGGCCGAGCAGGACGTCGACCAGGTCCGGGCGCGGGCCGAGCGGGACCGCAAGCGCCTGGACTCCGGCCAGGTCTCCTCCGCCAAGGACCTCAGCGGGCTGCAGGCCGAGCTCGCCTCGCTGCAGCGCCGCCAGTCCGACCTGGAGGAGGTCGTCCTGGAGATCATGGAGCGGCGGGAGGAGGCCGAGGGCCGGCTCGCCTCGCTGCGCGCCGACCTGCAGGCCGCCGAGGCCGACCTGGCCGACGCCGAACGCCGGCGCGACGAGGCCTGGCGGAAGATCGACGAGGAGACGGGCACCACCAGCGCCGCGCGCACCGCGGTCGCCAAGGACATCCCCGCCGACCTGCTCGACCTGTACGAGAAGCTGCGCGGCCAGTTCGGCGGGGTGGGCGCCGCCAAGCTGCACCGGGGCGCCTGCCAGGGCTGCCACCTGGCGATCAACACCGTCGACCTCAACCGCATCCGCGCCGCCGCGCCGGACGAGGTGGTCCGCTGCGAGGAGTGCCGCCGCATCCTCGTGCGCACCCCCGAGTCGGGGCTGTGAGCGCGTCCCGCCCCGGCCGCAGACTGGTCGTCGAGGCCGACGGCGGGTCCCGGGGCAACCCGGGACCCGCCGGGTACGGCGCGCTGGTCCGCGACGCGCTCACCCGGGAGGTGCTGGCCGAGGTCGCCGAAGCGATCGGCACCGCCACCAACAACGTCGCCGAGTACCGCGGCCTGATCGCCGGGCTGCGCGCCGCCGCGGGCGTCGACCCGTCCGCCCGCGTCGAGGTGCGGATGGACTCCAAGCTCGTCGTCGAGCAGATGTCCGGCCGCTGGAAGATCAAGCACCCGGACCTGGTCCCGCTGGCGCTGCAGGCCCGGGAGATCGCCGCGGGCCTCGGCTCGGTGTCGTACGAGTGGGTGCCGCGCGACCGCAACACCCACGCCGACCGCCTGGCCAACGAGGCCATGGACGCCGCCGCCCGCGGCGAGCACTGGACCCGCGAATCCGGCGGCGCCTCCCGCGAGACCGCGCCCGCCCCCGAGGAGGACGACGCGGCCCCCGCCTGGTCGCCCCCCTCCACCACCCCGACCACCACCTACCTGCTCCGGCACGGTGAGACGCCGATGTCGGTGGAGAAGCGCTTCGCGGGCACCGGCGACGTCCCCCTCACCGACGTGGGCCTCGCCCAGGCCAGGGCGGCCGCGCGGGCCCTGCGCGACGCGGGGATCGAGGCGATCGTCACCTCGCCGCTGAGCCGCTGCCGCGACACCGCCGCCGAGGTCGCCGCCGCCACCGGAGCGCAGGTCCGCGTCGAGGACGGCTTCCGCGAGACCGATTTCGGCGCCTGGGAAGGGCTCACCTTCGCCGAGGTGGGGGAGCGGTGGCCGGACGAGCTGAAGGCGTGGCTGGCGGACCCGTCCGTCGCCCCGCCGGGCGGGGAGAGCTTCACCGACGCCGCACGCCGCGTCCGCACCGCGCTGGACAAGCTCAAGGTCCGCTACCGCCACCGGAAGGTGCTGGTCGTCACCCACGTGACGCCGATCAAGCTGCTGGTGGTGACCGCGCTCGGCGCCCCCTTCCCGGCCATGTACCGCATGGGGCTGGACGTGGCGTCGCTGTCGCGGATCGACTGGTACGACGACGGCCCGGCGACGCTGCGGTCGTTCAACGACGTCCACCACCTCGCCTCCTGACGGGCCCCGGCCGGCGCCCGTCAGGAGGCGCGCTCCCGCCTTGCCGGGCTTCGATAGGCTTTGTCGTACGGCGGACGAGCCGGCCGGACGGCCGCGTCGGGGCCTCGCGCCCCGCCGAGGAAGGTCCGGGCTCCACAGGGCAGGGTGGTCGGTAACGCCGACCCGGGGTGACCCGCGGGACAGTGCCACAGAAAACATACCGCCATCGGGCGACCGGTGGTAAGGGTGAAACGGTGAGGTAAGAGCTCACCAGCGCCCACGGTGACGTGGGCGGCTCGGTAAACCCCACCCGGAGCAAGGTCAAGAAGGGAAGCGCACGCTTCCCGCGCAGGCGCTCGAGGGCTGCCCGTCCGATGCCTGCGGGTAGACCGCTAGAGGTCGTCGGCAACGGCGACCCGAGATGGATGGCCGTCACCGCCGCTGCCGCGGCGGTACAGAACCCGGCCTACAGGCCGACTCGTCCGCCGCTCTTCCCCATCCATCCGCCATTCATCCGCCGCCTCCCCGGACGGCGCGGGCGGAGCCTTCGCGGAGGGAATCGGACGGCGAGGCGAACAACGGCAATCCGTTCGCTACTTCGGGTCATACGACACAGTTGAGTCGAAACGGCGCGGCTAACGTCCGAAGTACGGCCGATCACAGGGGGACGGCCGGTGGCGGCGGGGTCCGGCCCCGAGAGGGCGGCCCCGGGGAGAGAGGAGCGCCGATGTCCGTTGTGGCGATCGTTGCCGGTTTCACCGCCTTGCTGGCCTCACTGGTCTTCCTGGCGGACTTCGCCCGGAGCACCCGGTGCGACGACCCCCGCCTCCCCGCTCCCAACGCGCGGGCCCGGCGGCACCGCTGGGCGGTCGGGATGTACACCCGCGGCCCCGAGGAGCGGCGCCTGGAAGAGCTCGTGCACTGATGGCGGGGACGGACGGCGGGCCGTCGACGGAGCCCGCCAGGCGGCCCTTTCGGGTCAGGACGCGTTCGTGGAAGCCTCGTCGGGGGCGTCGTCCGGGACAGGGACGAACGCCCCCGACGACCGGTCCAGGACGTGCACCACGGCCGTCTCCAGGTCCAGGAAGAGCCCGATGAGTTCGAGATCGCCGGCCTCCGCCCGTTCGCGCAGCCACGGATAGGTGAGCAGGTTGTCCAGCTGCTGCGCCACGTTGATCTGGCAGAGGCGCGTCAGCGGCGGCGCGTCCCCGCTCGGCTCGGCGTCGAGGAAGCGGGTCAGGCTGGGAAGGCCGTGCCTGAGCCAGCGGGTCAGGGAAGTAAGGTGACGCACCTCCCGGCCCCCGGCCAGCAGCGCCGCCATCGCGCCGCAGTTGGAGTGGCCGCACACGGTGATGGTGCGGATGTCCAGGACGTCGACCGCGTATTCGACGGTGGCGGCCACCGAGTCGTCCGGCGTGCGGGAGCCGTACCGCGGCACCAGGTTGCCGACGTTGCGGTTGATGAACAGGTCGCCGGGGCCGCTGGCGGTGATGGTGTTCGGCACCACCCGCGAGTCCACGCACGTGATGAACAGGTGCTCCGGCTTCTGCTCGAACGCCAGCTCCGCCATGATCGGACGGACCAGGGGCGCCGTGCTGCCGTGGTACTCGCGCACCCCGTCCAGCAGCAGGGCGCCGGCCGACGCCTCTGAATCGTCCGCTTGCGGGCCGCGGGGGCGCCGATCCGCCCAGGGGGCCCACCAGCGGGCATGCGGCGAGGATGAGCGCGCTGGTGTGATATCGCCGGTCACGCCCCCCTTCCTACCAGTGCGCGCGTACCTGCTCGACGCCGGCCTCCGCGGCAGGCACGCGTGGTGCGGTGCGCCAGGAGGCCGACGTGGCCGCTTTTCCGTGACCGGTCGTGAGGGCGTAAAGCAACGCGCCCGCCGGGCCTGTGAGGGCCGACGGGCGCGTTCCGCGAGTGTCAGCGGCGGTAGTCGCGGTGGCTCTCCCAGTCGTCGGGCTCGCCGCGGGAGGGGCCGCCGGGGTAGGACGACCCGTAGCCGCCGTTCTGGTCCTGGGAGCCTCCGGGCGGGGGCTGGGAGCCCGGGTACCCCTGCTGGGAGCCGTAGTAGCCCCCGCCGTAGACCTGGGTGGCGCCCGGGTCGCCGAAGCCGCCGCCGGGGGGCGTGCCCCCGCTCGACCCGGCGGAGGAGTCGATCCCCAACGGGTCGCTGGGGCTGAAGCTGCTGCCGCTGAAGTCGGTGTAGCGGGGCTCGCTGGAGGGCTGCTGGTCGCCCGCGCCCGTGAACGAGGAGCCGAAAGAGTCGCGGCCGGTGTTCAGCGGGTCGTCGAACCGGGAGGAGTCGCCGTAGGCGGGGGACGTCGGATACGCGTCGCCGCCGCTCTGGCCGCCGGAGCCGTACCCGCCCAGGCCCGTCGACGGCGACGGCGTCGACCACGGGCCGGTCGAGCCGGGCGAGCCGAACGAGGAGCCGCCGGAGCCGAGCGGGTCGCTCAGCGGGTCGGTGCGGGAGCCGCCGAACGAGGAGCCGGACGGCTCGGGATCGGACGGGGGCGGCGTTGTGGGCGCCGGGCGCGGGGCGGTGCCGGCGCTGGCGGACCGCTCGTTCTGGATCCGCTGCAGCAGCTCGTCCACTGTGGGCAGCTTGTGGTCGTCGCCCGACTTCGATCCGGAGCCCGAGGCGGCGGGAGCCGACGGGGCGGGCGTCGGCGCGGCCGGGGGCGGCGCGGGCGGCGTCGCCCCGTAGCCGCCGTGGTCGGCGGGCTCAGGAGCGCGGCCCAGGTCGCCGAGGCCGCGCACGGGGTGCTCGTCCGTGCGGCCGAGGGACAGCCCCAGGGCGTCGGAGCCGCCCGCCGGGGCTCCGGTGCCGGACGAGGACAGCGGCCGGTCGAAGCCCTCGGGACGGGCCATCGGCCCGGTCGTGCCGTAAGAGGGGGAGCCGCCGGTGCCGAGCGGGTCGCCGCCGAACGGCGCGGACTGGTCCGCCCCGGAGGCGCCGGACGTCCCGGAGCCGTACGACGGCTCCTGCCCGCCGGAGGGCGGGCCGAACGGGGACGGGTCCGCGCTCCCGTAGGCCGGCTGGTCCTGGGGGCCGGCGCCGTACGCCGCCTGGGCCTGGCCCACGATCTCGGGGGGCAGGGGGTCGTTCGCGGTCGCGCCCGGGTCGCCGGGCAGGTGGGAGGTCGCGCTCGGGTCGCCCGACAGGCGGGTGGTGGCGCCGGGGTCGGCCGCCAGGTGCGCGGCCGGGGGGAAGGACTGCTGCGGCGGCGCCTGCTGGGGGCCCGCGCCGCGTCCGCCCTGGGCGGGGCCGCCGGGCATGTCGGCGCCCGCCGAGACCGGCTGCTGCGGCATGGGCGGCTCCGCGGGCTGGTCCTGCTGGCCCTGGGCGAGCAGCGGGTCCTCGGCCGGGTCGACCTCCGCCTGGTCCTGCTTGTCGTGCTGCCAGGGGAACTTGGGCTTGTCGAAGGTGATGGTGGCCCAGTAGTCGTCGTCCTCCATCTCCTCCGCGTCGGCGCCCGCCTGCGCCGGGGTCGGCGCGGCGAGCGGACCCGAGCCGCCGGCGACGCGGCGGTCGTAGCCGCCCTGGGGCTCGCCGCGGCCCTGGTCGTAGCCGTCCTCGTAGCCGCCTTCGTAGCCGTAGCCGTCGTCGGCGGCCTCGTCGGGGTGCCCGCCGGACCGCAAGCCGCGGGGCGGCTGCTCGTCGGCCATCCAGTCGTCGTCGTCCCGGCTCGCCCGGCTGGCCCGCAGGCCGAGGGCCACCAGGACGACCACCAGGACGACGACCACGATCAGGCCGAAGACCACGATGTAAGTTGTCATGCCACCACCCAATGCCTTGGCCCGACGAGATGCGTCAGCGGGGCCTGCGGGTTCGTCCCGATTGCCGACCGTCCGGTCGTCGGCGGCCCGATCCCGGGGGACCTAGACCGATTCTGACCGACAGACCGATTCTGACCGACCGCTATGACCGTTGTCACACCATTCGCGCACATCTGCCCTCGCCTGGCGCGTACCAGCCGACCCGCTGGTCGGCCCCCGCGCCGCTGTCGTCCGCGCCCCCGTTGGGGCGGCCCCTGCCCCCCTGCGCTCAGCGGCCCCACGGTCAACGCGTCTGCTCGTCTCCGAATCTCCCCGTGATCCGGCCCCGGCCCACGGTGTGCTCGGCGATGGCGCCGAGCGACTCCTCCAGCGGCGCCCCGCTGCGGAACAGCGGTCTGTCGTTCGGCACGTCGAGCGCGTAGATGGTGTACCGGTACCGGTGCCGCTCGCCCCTGGGTGGACACGGCGGCGTGTAGCCCACCTTGTTGCCGGTGTTGAGGCCCTCGACCGTCTTCTCCAGGCGGGCGCCCTCGACGATCTGCTGGGTGGTCCCGTCGATCCCGGCGATGACCCAGTGCACGTAGGCGCCCTCGGGTCCGTCCGGGTCGTCCATGACGATCGCGAAGGACTTGGTTCCGGCCGGGGTCCCCGACCACCGCAACGGCGGGGTCTTGCCCTGACCGCCAGGGTACGTCGCGCAGGCGTACCGCGTGGGCAAGTCGTGGCCATCGCGGAACACCGGACTGGTGACGGTGAACCACTCCGCCAGTTCGGCGCTCTGGTTCTGCGGCAGGCCGATCAGACCGCAGCCGCTCAGCGCGCCGGCGAGCGCCACGGCGGCCGCGGTGGCCGTGACCGGACGCCGGTGTCTGCTCATCATCGATACGCTCCCGGGCGAGATCGTACGCCGCGCCCCGCCGGACTCGGGTCAACTTGACGGTTCGGTCGCGGGCGGCCTCGGGGACCGCGCCTGGCCGGCGGCGCCCCCTTGCCGCGTTCGGCCCCACCTTAGGGGTTCGAGAGGGGTGGAACGGGTCTTTCCCCCCTGTGAACCCCGAGGCGCGTGAGATTCGCGGGCCGAGTCGATGATCTGTGAAGTACGTCCCATGTCGTCCGGTTCATGGGAAAGAGGTGATGAAGTTCACGCGGCTGCGAGCGTTCCAAGTTGACACTCCAGCAACTTCTGTCGTTTTTCGCCTCAAAACGATTGGTCTAGACCTGGGTCGGTCGGATAGTTTGTGAATGTATTCACAAGCCGACCGTGACAGAGGAGGCCGTCGATGGCCAGGACCGTCGAGGAGACCCCTGGCGCTCCCCACATCCTCATCGTGGGTGGCGGCTACGTGGGCATGTACACCGCGCTGCGGCTGCAGAAGAAGCTGCGCCGCGAGCTCAAGCGCGGCGAGGTGAAGATCACAGTCGTCGACCCCAACTCGTACATGACCTACCAGCCGTTCCTGCCCGAGGCCGCCGCCGGGAACATCTCGCCGCGGCACGTGGTGGTGCCGCTGCGGCGCGTGCTGCCGCGCTGCACCGTGCGCAACGCCCGGGTGACCGAGCTGAACCACGGCGAGGGGTGGGCGATCGTGCAGCCGCTGGCCGGGCCGCCCGAGCGGATCTCCTACGACTACCTGGTGATGGCGGCCGGCGCGGTGCCGCGCATCCTGCCGATCCCCGGCCTGGCCGAGCACGGCATCAGCCTGAAGACCATCGGCGAGGCCATCCACCTGCGCAACCACGTGCTGCAGCAGCTGGAGATCGCCGAGTCCACCGACGACGAGGAGGTCCGCCGCAAGGCGCTGACCTTCGTGTTCGTCGGCGGCGGCTTCGCCGGCGTGGAGGCGGTCGCCGAGCTGGAGGACATGACCCGCGACGCGGTCACGTACATGCGCAAGGTCACCCCCCAGGATCTGCGGTTCATCCTCGTCGAGGCGGCCGACCGGATCCTGCCCGAGGTGGGGCCGGACATGGGCAAGTGGACCGCCGAGCAGCTGCGCGGCCGCGGCATCGACGTCAAGCTGAAGACCCTGCTGAAGTCCGCGGTGGACGGCGAGATCGAGCTGTCGGACGGCAGCCGGTTCCCGGCGGGCACGCTGGTGTGGAACGCGGGCGTCAAGGCCGCCCCGGTCGTGCGCAACAGCGACCTGCCGCTGGACGAGCGCGGCCGCGTCAAGGCCACCGAGTACCTCACCATCGAGGGCCTGGTGCGCGCGTTCACCGCCGGCGACAACGCGGCCGTCCCGGACCTGACGCAGGACGGCATGACCTGCCCGCCGAACGCCCAGCACGCGGTCCGCCAGGCCAAGGTGCTCGCCGACAACCTGGTGCGGTCGCTGCGCGGCAAGCCCCTCAAGCCGTACGTGCACAACAACGTGGGCGCGGTGGCCGGTCTCGGCCTCCACAAGGGCGTCGCCTACACCTACGGCTTCCGGGTGAAGGGCTGGCCCGCCTGGTTCATGCACCGCACCTACCACGGCCTGCGGGTGCCGACCCTCAACCGCAAGATCCGGGTCCTGGCCGACTGGACGCTGGCGCTGTTCCTCAAGCGCGAGACCGTCTCGCTGGGCATCATCGAGCAGCCGCGCGCCGACTTCCAGCTGGCCGCGCTCGCCGACGCCAAGCCCAAGGAGAAGGAGAACGCCGCCTGATCCGCGCGGGCGGGGAGCCGCCCCTCGGGCGCGGCGGCCCAGGCGGAGGACACGACAGCCCCGGACGACCCGTCGGCCGTCCGGGGCTGTCACGTGTCGGCTCGGACCCCGCGTCCGCTCAGACGCGGCGGCGGAGCTGGCGGATGGACAGCGGGGCGAAGACCGCCATGAAGGCCGCTCCCCAGGCCACGGCGATCCAGGCGTGCTCCAGCACCGGGCCGCCCACCAGCAGGCCGCGGATCGACTCGACCAGCTGCGACAGGGGGTTGTTCCGCATGACGAACGCCAGCCAGTCGGGGGTCCCGGGGGACAGCTTGATGAACGCGGTGCTCAGGAACGTGATCGGGAAGATGATCGTGAACCCGAAGATCTGCACCTTCTCCGGCTCGCTGACCGACACCCCGACGAACACCGAGATCCACGTGAACAGCAGGGCGAACAGCAGGATCAGCCCGAACGCGGCCAGCAGGCCCAGCGGGCCGGTCTCGATCCGAAAGCCGATGGCGAACCCGACCAGCAGCAGGACCAGCATCGACCACGCCTGCTTGACGGTGTCGGCGATGATCCGGCCGAACAGCGGGGCGCCGCGCGCGATCGGGAGGCTGCGGAACCGGTCGTAGACCCCCTTGGTGATGTCCACGTTCAGCCCGTAGCCGGTGGTCATGCCGGCGAACAGCGCGTTCTGCGCGATGATGCCGGGGATCACGATGGGCAGATAGGCGTCGACGCTGCCGGCCATCGGCGGGCCGAACACGTAGGCGAACAGCAGCACGAACATGATGGGCTGGATGGACAGGTCCAGCAGCTCCATCGGGTTGTGCTTGATCTGCACCAGGTTCCGCCAGGCCAAGGTGGCGACGTTGCGGGCGCTGACGCCGAGGCCGACCCGGCGGGTCGGCGCGGCCTCGGGCAGGCCGGCGGCCGCTGAGGCGGCGGTCATCGCGCGCCCCCCGTTCCCCGTCGCGGCGCCCCCGGGGCGGCGCCTCGCCCTTGC
>NZ_BCQU01000036.1:0-60550 GCF_001552235.1 Actinomadura rubrobrunea NBRC 15275
CCCGCGCCGCGGCGGCCCGGGCGGCGGCCGACGCGGGCTTCGCCGGCCCCGACGACGCGCTCGCCGCCGACCTGGACGAGGCCCGCCGCCGCGACCTCGCCGAGCAGGCCCGCCGGCACGACGACGAGCTGGCCCGCGTCCAGGCCGTCCTCGACGACCCGGACATCGCGGCCGCCGCGCAGGCCCCCGCGCCCGACCTGGAGGCGCTGCGGCGCGCGGAGGAGGCGGCCGAGGCGGCGTACACGGCCGCGGCGTCGGCCGCGGCGAACGCCCGGCGCCGCCGCGAACGCCTCGCCGAGCTGCGCGCCGAGCTGGCGGCCCGCGTCGCCGACTGGCGCCCGGCCGCCCGCCGCCACGCCGTCGCCGAGCGGATGGCGGGCCTGGCCTCCGGCAAGTCGCCGGACAACCGGGACGCCATGTCGCTGTCGGCGTACGTGCTGGCCGCGCGGCTGGAGCAGGTCGTCGCCGCCGCCAACCACCGGCTGGCGCGCATGTCGGCGGGCCGGTACGCGCTCGTCCACACCGTCGACAAGGCGGCGGGCGACCGCAGCAGGAGCGGCGGCGGGCTCGGCCTGCGCGTGGCGGACGCCTGGACGGGCCAGGCCCGCGACCCGGTCACCCTGTCGGGCGGCGAGTCGTTCGTCACCTCGCTGGCGCTGGCGCTCGGCCTGGCCGACGTGGTCACCGCCGAGGCGGGCGGCACCGAGATCAACACCCTGTTCGTGGACGAGGGCTTCGGCAGCCTCGACGAGGAGACCCTCGACGAGGTGATGGACGTCCTGGACGGGCTGCGCGACGGCGGCCGCGCCGTCGGCATCGTCAGCCACGTCGCGGAGCTGCGTACCCGCATCCCCGCGCAGCTGCGCGTCCGCAAGCACCGGCGGGGCTCCACGGCCGTCGTCGCGGTGTGACGGGCGTCCTCGCGGCGCGTGCGGCGCGCGGAGGCATCGGGAAGGCGGTCCGCCGACCGCGGCCGTCGTCCGTGCCGCCCGGCGGGAAGTCCTGGACCGGGGAGCCGGCGGGCGCGCCGATGCGCATCCCCGGACGTGGTTCGCCCCCTGTCGACCCGCCCCTGTCATACGGCGCTCTGTCGTCCGCGCCCTGTCATGCCCGCCCTGTCATGCCCGCCCTGTCATGCCGCCCTGTTGGTACAGTCGCCGCTTCGTGCCGTCCTTTCGCGCCGTCCCTGCGATGCCGGAAGCGGAATCCTCCTCGGCGTTCCCGAGCGATGCCGTCCTGGTGGCGGCCCGTGGACGCGGCGGCCCGCGATCAACGCCGGCGTGGGCGCCCCCGGGGGAGGGACGCGGTCAAAGGTAGAGGCCGGTGCCGTGCTCGGGGCGCTCGCTGGCGATGGCGTGCAGATCCCGCTCCCGCATGACCAGGTAGTTCTCGCCCTGGATCTCGACCTCGTACTGATCCTCGGGATGGAACAGCACCCGGTCGCCGACCTTGACGGTGCGCACGTGGTGGCCGACGCCGCACACTTGGCCCCAGACGAGCCGGTTGGACTGCTCCACGGTGGCCGGGATCACGATGCCGCTGGTGCTGCGCCGCTCCCCGGGCTCCTTCTCGACCTTGATCATGACACGGTCGTGAAGCATCTGGACTTCGAACTTCGGCTCGGACACGCTGGGAGTTTATCCGTTCGCGCGGGTGAGGGCGGCCCACGCGTCGGCGATGATCTGCGGCAGCTCCGACCGCCGCGGACGCCAGCCCAGGTCGTGGCGGACGGCGGTGGCGTCGGAGATCAGCAGGGGCGGTTCGGGCCGGGGCGGGCGGTGCACCGTCGGCACGCGGCGGCCCGTCACCTTCTCCACGGCCGCCACCACGTCGCGGACCGACACCCCGATGCCGCTGCCGACGTTGTAGACGCGGTCCTCGCCGGGCCGGGCGGCGTCCAGCGCGAGGACGTGGGCCTCGGCGAGATCGTCGACGTGCACGTACTCGCGGACCGCGCCGCCGTCGCCGTTGATCTCCAGGTGCGGGGCCCGGCCCGCCGCCACGGCCAGCGCCTTGGGGATCAGCCGGGTCGGATCGGGGTCGCCGCGTCCGTCCACCGAGCCCGCGACGTTGAACGTGCGCAGCACCACCGCGCCGATCGCGCCGGTGCGGGCGTGGAAGCGCACCGCCTGCTCGGCGGCCAGCTTCGAGGCGCCGTAGGGGCTGGTCGGCGCGGGCGTCTGGTCCTCGTGGATCGGCTGCCACTCGGGGGTGCCGTAGACGGCGGCGGTCGACCCGTACACCATGCGCGTGCCGGGGGCGAGCAGGCCCAGCAGGTTGACCGTGCCCTGCACGTTGACCTCGAAGAACCGCAGCGGCTCCGCGAACGACTCGCGGACCCTCGTCAGCGCGGCCAGATGGCACACCGCGTCGTACGGTTCGCGCAGCACGGCCTCCAGCGCCGGCCGGTCGAGCAGGTCGCACACCAGGGGCCGCACCCCCGGCGGCAGGCCCTGGTCGGGGTGGCGGATCAGCCCGTCGACCTCGTGCCCGGCCGCGACGAGACGCCGCCCCACCGCGTATCCGACGTATCCGGCCGCGCCCGTCACCAAGACCCGCATGACGTCAGCATTCCCGCCGCCGGGGAGGGCCCGCAACGCCGACGGGCCCGGCGGCGTCGTCCGGGGTGCGATCAGTCATAGCGGCGGCCGGTGCGCGACGAGACGCGGCCGACGAGCGAGGTCGGCAGCAGGCGGCTGAGGCCGACGAGCGCCTTGTACTGGGCGCCGGGCACGCTGACCCGCAGGCCGCGCCGCAGGTCGCGCAGCGCCGCGTCGACGACCTTGTCCTTGTCCAGCCACAGCGCGTCGGGGACGCCCGACATGTTCATCCCGGCCCGCTGGTGGAACTCGGTGCGCACGAACCCGGGGCACAGCGCCATCACCCGCACGCCGCGGCCGCCGTCGCGCATGGCGATGTCCTCGGCAACGCCCCGGGTGAAGCTCACCACCCACGCCTTGGACGCGCCGTAGGTGCCGCGCACCAGGAACGCCGCCGTGGACGACACGTTGATGATCTCGCCGCGGCCGCGTTCCAGCATGCCGGGCAGGGCCGCGTGGGTCAGCCGCAGCACCGCCTCGCAGTGCACCCGCAGCATCCGCAGCTCGTTCTCCAGGGGGACGTCGAGGAACCTGCCGCCGTGGCCGAACCCGGCGTTGTTGACCAGCAGGTCCACGCCGTCGCGCGCCCGCCGCTCGGCGGCGTCCAGCCCCTCGTCGGAGGCCAGGTCGGCGACGAGCACTTCGGTCCGCACCCCGTAGGCGCCGCCGAGCTCCCGCGCCGTCCGCTCCAGCCGTTCGGCGTCGCGGGCCAGCAGCACCAGGTCGAATCCGTCGGACGCCAGCCGGCGGGCGAAGGCGGCGCCGATGCCCGCGGTGGCGCCGGTGATCAATGCAGTCGGCATGCCCCGAGCCTAGAGGTCCGCCGCCCGCCCGGCGGCCGCGGGGCGGATCGGCCGGGCGCGTCCCGCCCGGAAGTGCCTCGGGTCGGGGCGGCGCGTGGCGCGCCGGTAGGCGAAGGTGAACCCCGGCCAGTTGTTGACGACCTTGCCGTCGGCGGTCATGTACCAGCTCGCGCAGCCGGCCTCCCACACCGTGGCGCGCATCCGCTCGCGCATCCGGCGGTCGAAGGCGTCCTGCGCCTCGGGGCGGACGTCGATCCACGCCAGCCCGGTCTGGCGCAGCGCCCGCACGCATCCCAGCACGTACCGGAACTGCGACTCCAGCATGTAGATGATCGAGTTGTGGCCGAGGTTGGTGTACGGCCCGTACAGCAGGAACAGGTTGGGGAAGCCGCTGACGGCGATGCCCAGATGGGCGCGGGCGCCGTCGCGCCACGCCTCGTCCAGCGTCAGGCCGCCCCGGCCGACGATCTTCATCGGCCCCACGAAGTCGGCGCCGCGGAACCCGGTGGCGTAGACGATCACGTCGACCTCGTGGACGCGGCCGCCGGCCTCGACGCCGGACGGGGTGATCCGCGTGATCGGATCGGTGACCAGGTCGACGTTGGGGCGGGTGAGCGCGGGATAGTAGTCGTCGGACAGCAGGATGCGCTTGCAGCCCATCGGGTAGTCGGGGACGAGCCGGGCGCGCAGCCCAGGGTCGGGGACCTGGGCGCGCAGGATGCGCCGGAACTGCCACGTCAGCAGCCGCATCAGCGCGGGGTACTTGATGAAGGCCAGGGCCCGCGCCTCGTACAGCGCGTAGATCCTGGCGCGGCTCAGCGCGTACAGCCCCGGCACGGCGGCCAGCAGCGTCTTCTCCCAGGCCCGGTACGGCCGGTCCGGTTTGCCGATCACGTACGGCGCCGACCGCTGGAACACCACCAGCCGTTCGGCCGTCGTGGCGAGCTCCGGCACGATCTGGATCGCGCTCGCGCCGGTGCCGATCACCGCCACCCGCTTGCCGGACAGGTCGACGCCGTGGTCCCAACGGGCGGAGTGGAAGCTGGGCCCGGCGAAGGAGTCCCGTCCCTCGATGTCCGGCAGCGCGGGCCGGTTGAGCTGCCCGCACGCGCTGATCAGCACCCGCGCCGCCAGCCGGTCGCCGCCGGAGGTGGAGACCCGCCAGAGGCCGGCCTCTTCGTCGAACCGCGCTTCGGTCACTTCGGCGCCGAACCGGATGAGCGGCAGCACGTCGTACTTGCGCGCCACGTGCCACAGGTAGTCGAGGATCTCCTGTTGCCGCGGGAAGCGGCGGCTCCAGTCGACCTTGGGCTCGAACGAGAACGAGTACAGGTGCGACGGGATGTCGCAGGCGGCGCCGGGATAGGTGTTGTCGCGCCAGGTCCCGCCCAGCCCGTCGGCCTTTTCCAGGACCACCACGTCCCGCACCCCGGCCCGCAGCAGCCGGGCGGCCATGCCGATCCCGCCGAACCCGCTCCCGATGATCACGACGTCGTGCGGTGCGTCCATGCTGCCGTCCGGTGTGCGCGGGGGATCCGTACGCCCCGAGGATAATGACCAATTGGTCATCTGCCTAGGTGCGCACTCAGCCGTTCGCCCGAGCCGGGGGCGCCGAGCAGTCTGAGGGGCATGACCAGACAGATCGACGCGACCGCGGCCGGACACTGGACGCTGGGCGGCGACCTGCGGGTCGCCAGGATGGGGTTCGGCGCGATGCGCCTGCCCGGCGATCCGCGTGCCGGCAGGCTGAACGACCGCGACACCGCGCTGAAGATCGTGCGCCGGGCGGTGGAGCTCGGCGTCGACCACATCGACACCGCCGCGTTCTACTTCCACGGCGACCTGTCCGCCAACGAGCTCATCCGGGCGGCCCTGCACCCGTACCCGGACGGCCTGGTGATCGCCACCAAGGTCGGTCCGTACCGGGGGCCGGGCGACGCCATGCCGACGGGGGAGCTGGCCGCCGGGGACCTGCGCGCCGAGGTGGAGCGCAACCTGCGCGAACTCGGCCGCGACCAGCTGGACCTGGTGTACCTGCGCCCCGGCCTCCTGGAGCCGCCCGGCGACGAGTCGATCGGGGAGCGGTTCGCGGTGCTGGCCGAACTGCGCGAGCGGGGGCTGATCCGGCATCTGGGCGTCAGCCACGTGTCGGCCGCCCAGCTCGCCGAGGCGCGCCGGATCGCGCCGGTGGCCGCGGTGCAGAACCGCTTCGACGTGACGATGCCCGCGGACACCGCGCTGCTGGACGTGTGCACCCGCGAGAAGATCGCCTTCGTGCCCTACTTCCCGCTCGGCGGGTTCGGCCTCCCCGACGACGACCGCGTCCGGCGGGTCGCGGCGCGCCACGGGGCGACCACGGCGCAGGTGCTGCTGGCAGGGCTGCTGGCCCTGTCGCCCGTGATGCTCGCCATCCCGGGAACGTCCGATCCGGCCCACTTGGAGGAGAACATCGCCGCCGCGGGCCTGCGCCTCACCGACGAGGACCTCGCCGACCTGTCCGCCGTCGGCTGACCGCCCGGTCAGGCCAGGCAGACCAGCGCCGCGCGCAGCTCCGGATCGAGCGGGTGCTCGTCGGGCAGCCGGTTCACGGCGGCCTCGACGAAGTCGGACGTGGACAGCCGCGCCTCCCGGGCGTCCCCGCCGGCCCGGCCGTCCAGGAGCACCCGCACCCCGCCCGGGACGTCCTCGACCCGCACGGGCGAGCCGCGCTCGGCGAGAACGAACCGGGCCACCCGGGCCCGCCACTGCGACCGCGCCGGCTCCTCGCCCTCCGCGACGGGGACGCCCACGTCGTCGGCGTGCGCGGCGTAATCGGAGGCGTAGTGGAAGGCCTGCAGGCCCACCGGGTACGGGCCGGCCATCGTCGGCAGCATCGCGTCGGCGCCGCGCTCGCGCATGCGGCGCCGCGTGTCGCCGTTCTGGCGGCGCCATTCGCCCAGCACCCCGGCGACCGGCAGCCCGCGGCGGGTGTCGACGCACCACTGGTTGAATCCGTCCACGCCGCTCACGCCCTCCTTGGCCAGGCGGTTGAACAGCACGTCGAGCTCGTCGTCCAGACAGGCGTGGTTGTACAGCTCCGCCCCGGCCAGGTGCGCCAGCACATCGCGGACCGACCAGCCGGCGCACCGGGACGGCCGGTCCCAGTCGTCGGGGCCCAGCTCGGCGAAGAAGGCGTCCAGCCGCTCGGCCTCGCGGTCGAAGATGTCGAAGGGGTTCAGCCCACTGAGGATGTCGGACTCCATGCGGTTATGCCTCCCCCTTCCGGCGCCGCGCCGAACCCGCCGGGCCCGCCGGAACCGATCACTCGCGCCGTCCGCCCGCCCGGACGGCGCGGACCCGGGGCCGACGGCTCAGGTGTCCACGAAGGACTGCGGGACGATCACCCGCAGGGCGTTGCCGAGCAGCCGCACCGTCACCGGGGTGCGGCCGCGGATCTCGCCGTCCACGTCGACCTGCAGCGGCGGGTCGGTGGCGATGTGCACCTCGTCGGTGGTGAGGAACGCGTCCTCGCGCAGCGACCGCCACGGGCCGGTGAGCTGGTGCCGCGCGGTCGCCGACGCCAGCCGCAGCCGCCGCTCGTCGCCCAGCCGGTACACCGCCAGCAGCCGGTCGTCGGGGCTGGCGTCGCGGGCGATGCGCTGGCCGCTGTGATGGGCGCCGTTGGCCACGTTCAACTGGTGCGTGGTGACCTCCTGGACCCGGTCGCCGGCGCGGATGGTGGCGCGGAACGCCTCGTGCCGCGGCAGCAGCCACGCCGCCGTCAGCGCGTAGGCGCCCCGGCCCAGCACCCGTTTCAGGCCGTGCGGGACGTGCTGGGCGACGTGCACGGACAGGCCGAGGCTGACCATGTTGGCGAAGATGAGGCGCCCGCCGTCGGTCTCGGCGCCCGAGCCGTCGGGCCGGGTGCCGCGCACCCAGCCCACGTCCACGTCGGCGACCTTGCCGTCGCGCAGCACCGCCACCGCGTCCTTCAGGTTCAGCGGCAACTCCAGGCTGCGGGCGAAGTTGTTGGTGGTGCCCAGCGGCAGCACGCCGAGGGCGGCGTCGCGGTGCGCCAGGTGGCTGACGGCCTCGGCGACCGTGCCGTCGCCGCCGCCGACCACCACCAGGTCCGGCTCCAGGGCCAGCACGCCGGTGAAGATCTCCCGCAGCCGCGCCGGGTCGGTCACCGGGACCGTCTCGACGAACCGCAGGCCCGCCGCGTCCAGCAGCTCCCGGGCCCGGTCGAACAGGCGGCGGCCGCGCCGCGAGCGCGCGTTGACGACCAGCACGGCGCGTCCGCCGTCGCGGATGGCCGCCTGCAGCTGCGACTTGCTGCGCATCGCGCGGGGTCCTGGGCCGTCCATTCGATCCCCCTGACGTCGGTCGCCCGCCCCGTCCTCGGCGAACCTGCCGCGCACATTTTATTTCCCCGTTACTCTGCGTTGGACGTCCGGAGAACGGGGACAATTCCGTCAAGCGGAGCGCGAGATGTCGGCGGGGCGGACGATGGGGCGGCGCGGCTTGATCGGAATGGGCGTGATCGCCGGGGTCGCGGGGGTCGCGGGAGTGCTGGCGTCGATCGCGCCGGAAGGGCCCGCGCGGGTGCCCGGCCGCCGCCGCAGGGCCCCCGCCGGCGCCGACGACGGCGCGGCCGTCATCGGAGAACGCCGCGTCGGTCGGCGCATCCTCGACCTGACCATCCGGTCACCCGTGTTGGACCGCCTCGCGCGGGTCAGGCTGCTGCTGCCCCGCGGCTGGAGCCGGGACGGCTCGCGCGCCTGGCCGGCGCTGTGGCTGCTGAGCGGCGCGTACGGCGGCGACGGCGAGGACGGCCACACCGCCTGGACCGCCCACACCGACGTCGAAGGGCTCACCGAGGACCTGGACGTCATCGTCGTCATGCCGGACGGCGGCCCCTGCGCCTCCTGCACCGACTGGTGGAATCGCGGCGCCGGCGGGCCGCCTCAATGGGAGACCTTCCACCTCACGGAGCTGCGGCAGATCCTCGAACGCGGCTACGGCGCCGGGACGGCGCGCGCCGTCGCCGGCAACGCCATGGGCGGCACCGGCGCCTTGGCGTACGCGGCGCGCCACCGGGGTCTGTTCCGGGCGGCGGCCTCCTTCAGCGGCTTCGTCCACACCCTGTACCGGGACGAGAGCGGCCTGGACGTGGCCGACCTGGTGGAACTGGGCGTGGCGATCGGCCGCCCCGGCGCCGCCTGGACCGACGTGTGGGGCGACCCGGACGCCCAGCGGGCGGTGTGGCGCCGGCACAACCCCTACGACCTGGCCGACCGCCTGTCCGGCGTGCGGCTGTACGTCAGCGCGGGCGACGGCGCCCCCGGCGGCGGGGCGCGCCGCGACGGCGCCGAGGACACGGGCCGCCGCGACGTCCTGGAGACCCTCGCGCACACCCTGGCCCTCGAGTTCACCGGCAAGCTGAGAACGCTGGGCATCCCGGTGTCGACCCACTTCTACGAGGGCACGCACGACTGGCCGTACTGGGAGCGCGAGCTGCGCGCCGCCCTGCCCGTCCTCACCGCCGAGATCGTGTGACGGCCGCGGCCGTGATCGGCGCGCGTCCGTGATCGGTGCGCCTCCGTGATCAGTGGCCGCAGCCCGGGTCGGCGAGGTGGTCGTGCCGTTCCCCCGAGCCGTTCACGTGCCGGGGGCCGTGCGGGTCCTCGCAGTGGAAGTCCTCGTCGACGTGGTCGACCTCGAGGGTCGTGTGGACGATCCCGTAGGAGGAGCGCAGCACGTCCTGCAGATCGCGGCGCACCGCGTGGCAGTCGCCCCGCGGCTCCACCAGCACGTGCGCCGACAGCGCGGGGTAGCCGGAGCTGACCTCCCACACGTGCAGGTCGTGCACCTCCTCCACGCAGGGGCGCCCCGCCAGCCGCGCGCCGATCTCGGTGGGGTCCACGCCCGCCGGGGCCGCCTCCATGAGCACCCGCCCGGCGTCGCGCAGCAGCCCGTACCCCGCCTTCAGCATCAGCGCGGCCACCACCAGCGAGGCGATCGCGTCGGCGCGGGCGAACCCGGAGACCCACACCACCAGGCCCGCGACGGCCGTGGACACGAACGCGAACAGGTCGTTGAGGACGTGCTGGAACGCCCCCTCGACGTTGAGGCTGCGCCGGTCGGCCCGGCCGATCAGCCAGGTCGCCGCCAGGTTCACGGCGATGCCGGCCAGGGACGTCCAGAACACCATGCCGCCGTCCACCGCCGGCGGGTCGATGAGCCGGTAGACGCCCTCGTAGACGAAGTACGCCGCCAGCAGGATCAGCGTCAGCCCGTTCAGCTGCGCCGACAGGATCTCCGCGCGGCGCAGCCCGTAGGTGTAGCCGCCCTTGGGGGGACGCGCCGCGATCCGCATCGCCACCAGCGCCAGCGCGATCGCGAACGCGTCGGTCAGCATGTGCCCGGCGTCGGTGATCAGCGCCAGGGAGCGGGCGGCGAGGCCGACGACCACCTCGCCGGCCATGAACGCCAGGAGCAGGGCGAGCGCCGCCGCCAGCAGACGGCGGTCGGCGTCCGCCGACATCGCATGCCCGTGTCCGTGCCCGTGTCCGTGCCCATGTCCGTGTCCGTGGGCGTGCCCCCGGGCATGCCCCTGGGCACGGCCGTGACCGTCGGCTCGTGCGCGCCCGAACAGGGGAATCCGCCCGCGCCGGGCACGGCGCTTCCCGGCGACGCTCTCCCGATCCGCGCTCATGGGCTGCACCCGCTCCTCTCCGGGGCCGTGAAGCGCCGTCGGCGCGCCCCGGCCGGGGGCGCGGTCACGCTTCGTCCTCCTGGTGCCCGACATGCGCCAGGGCGAGATCGAGCAGCATCCTGACGTGCGAGTCGGCCAGCCGGTAGTAGGCCATGCGCCCGGACCGGCGGGCGCGCACCACGCCGCTGGCGCGCAGCAGGCGCAGCGCGTGCGAGACCGCGGACTCCGAATGCCCGCACGCGGCCGCGATGTCGCACACGCACATCTCCCCGCCCTCCAGCAGCGCCGTGATGATCCGCAGCCGCCCCGGGTCCGCCAGCAGCCCGAACACCTGCGCCAGGTCGACGATCTGCTCGTCGGCGGGCAGGGCCGCGGTGACCACGGCGACCTTCTCCGGGTCCACCACGCGCACCGCGCATCCGTCGGCGACCGCGCGGACATCTGAACTGCTGCTCATATGAGCAAAGATAATCCCTGTCCGGTCGGCGGGCTCGGCCGGGCCCCTCGTCGGTCGGGACGGGACCATCGAGCAGGGCATCACGCCCGTCCCGCGGCACGGCGGCCGCACCGGGCCGCCGGCCGGTGCGGCGGCCCGGTTCCGCGGTCACGTGCGGGGCGCGGTCAGGTGAGGGCGCGTTCCGCCCACTCCTTGATGTCGCGGCGCTGGACGGCCGCCGCCATCAGGTCGGGGAAGGCGTCCGGGGTGCAGGCGAACGCGGGGACCCCGAGAGCGGCCAGGGAGGCCGCGTTCTCCCGGTCGTAGGCGGGCGCGCCCTCGTCCGACAGCGCCAGCAGCGCGATCACCTGGACGCCCGCCGCGGTCAGCGCGGCGACCCGCTGGAGCATCGCCGCGCGGTCGCCGCCCTCGTACAGGTCGCTGAGCAGCACCATGATCGTTTCGCGGGGCCGGGTGATCAGGCCCTGGCAGTACGCCAGCGCGCGGGCGATGTCGGTGCCGCCGCCGAGCTGGGTGCCGAACAGCACCTCCACCGGGTCGTGCAGCTGCTCGGTCAGGTCCACCACGCTGGTGTCGAACACCACCAGGGACGTGCGCAGCGAGCGCATCGACGCCAGCACCGCGCCGAACACCCCCGCGTACACGACCGACTCCGCCATCGAGCCGCTCTGGTCGACGCACAGCACCACGTCCCGCTTGACCGCCTGGTCGCGCCGCCCGTACCCGATCAGCCGCTCGGGGACGAGCGTGCCGTGCTCGGGCAGGTAGTGGCGCAGGTTGGCGCGGATCGTGCGGTTCCAGTCCACGTCGGCCGGGCGGCGCGGCCGCGACGTGCGCGACGAGCGGTCCAGCGCGCCCGCGACCGCCGAACGGGTGCGCTGGGCCAGCCGCCGCTCCAGGTCCGCCACGACCTTGCGGACGACCGCGCGGGCCGACTCGCGGGCCCGCTCCGGCATGACCTTGTTGAGCGCCAGCAGCGTGCCCACCAGGTGCACGTCGGGTTCGACGGCGTCCAGCATCTCCGGCTCGAGCAGCAGCCGGGTCAGGTTGAGGCGCTCGATGGCGTCCTTCTGCATCACCTGCACGACCCTGGAGGGGAAGTAGGCGCGGATGTCGCCCAGCCAGCGCGCCACGCTGGGCGCCGAGTCGCCCAGACCCCCGTCGCGGCGCCCCGATCGAGGGCGGCCGTCGTCCGGGCCGCCGCGGCCGTAGAGCTTCTCCAACGCCGCGTCCATGCGCGCCTCCGAGCCCTTGAGCGCGACGCCGGTGCCGTCGGCGGCCCCGCCGCCCAGCACCAGCCGCCACCGCCTGAGCCGCTCCCGGTCGGCGTCGGTCGCGTCGTTCATCCGCCCGTTCACCCGCCCGTTCACCCGGTCGTTCACGCGGTCGTTCACGCGGGGGCCTCCCAGCCGAGGATGCGCAGGGCCGTCGCGGCGGCGGCCGCCGCGCGGCCCGCGTCGATGTCGTCGTCCCGCGCCGCGGCGGGCGGCCCGGCGGCGTCGAGCCGCCGGACCCGCTCGCCGATGGCGCGCCGCTCCGCCGCCGCGTACCCGCCGAACGTGCGGCGCAGCAGCGGCAGCACCGCGGTGAACGCGTCGGCCGGCAGCCCGGCGATCCAGCCGTCCAGCAGGCGCAGCAGGTCGTCGTCGTGCACGAGCAGCAGTCCGCCGCCCGACAGGAACCCCTCCACCCAGGCGGCGGCGCGGTCGGGCGCGACGCCGACCGACACGGCGCGGGCCATGCGGTCCGGGACGTCGTCGAGCCGCCCGGCGTCCAGCAGCAGCCGGGTCAGCCGCCCCTCCAGCAGGCCGTGCACGGCGCGGTCGCCGTCCCGGTCGACCAGGACGCGCAGGGTCCGCAGCCAGCGGGCGGTGTGGTCGTCGTCGCCGAGCAGGGACAGCGCCCCGTGCACGGCGTCGATGTGCCCGAGCATCTCCCGGGACGCGTCGTCGTCCAGCCCGGTGACGGCCGGGGGCAGGCCCACGCACACGCGCACCACCAGGCCGTCGACCACGGTGCGCAGCGGGCCGGTGGGAGTGCCGCGCACGTCGCCGTACCGCAGGGCGCGCACCAGGGCGGGCAGCGCGGCCATCAGGTGCGCCACGTCCGCGTCGACCGCGGCGCGGTCGGCCAGGGCCCGCATCACGGCGGGCAGGGCGTCGCCGAGGTCGGCCAGCAGGCACCGCTCGGCCAGGGACGTCAGCTCCGCCAGGGTGGCCGCCTGCGCCGCCATCGCCGTCGCGCGCGCGGCCGCGGCCCCGTGCACGGTGGTGCCCCACGCGCCGGCCTCGATCAGCTCGACGTCGAACTCCGGCCGCCACATCAGCGTCCAGCTCTCGCGGAACGTGCCCTTGGACCGGCCCTGCGCCTCCTGCGGCACGCCCCAGTCGACGCCCAGCAGCCGCAGCCGGTGCAGCAGGCGGCTGCGGTCCAGGTCGAGCGCCTTGCGCAGGTCGAGGTCGTACTCCTTGTCCAGCGCGGACGGCTTGAGCCGCAGCCGCCGCTGCTCGGCCTGCAGGTCGCGCTGCAGCGGCACCATCGGGGTCCGCTCGGGCACCGACCCGAGCCGCTCGCCCACCACCATCCGCCGCTGGATCAGCTCCACCGGCAGCTCGTTGCCCTCGCACAGCACCGCCCGGACCGCCTCGGTGACCTCGTCCAGACCGGCCAGCGGACGCCCGCGCAGCGCCGCCAGCGCCTCGGCCAGCCGCACCGCCTCGATGACGTGCGCGGACGACACGTGCAGGTCCTCCTCGCGCAGCACCCGCGCGGCCTCGGTCAGCCACCGCTCGATCGGCCGGTCCCCGGACGTGAACAGGTGGTGGTACCAGCCGGGGGACCGCACGCCCGCGCCGTACCCGGAGCGGTCGGCCAGCCTGCCGTGCGTCCACGGCACCCAGGTCATCGCGACCTTGGTCTTGGGCAGGCCGCGCAGCGTCCGCTCGTCGCGCGCCGCCGGGACCTTCTCCAGCAGCGCCGGGACGTGCCAGGCGCCGCAGACGACCGCGACGCGCTCGTACCCGTCCTTGAGCGCGCGGCGCAGGGTGCGGCGCATGTACGCCTCCCGCTGCTCCTCGCGCCGCAGGCAGCCGGGCGGCAGGGGGCCGTGCTCCCGCTCGGGGAGCGCGGCCAGCCGGGCGCGCAACTCGGTCATCGCCTCGGCGATCGCGGGGAACGGGGAGGGCCCGTCGCCGCGGTGCTCCACCACGTCGTCCCACCAGCGTTCGGCGTCGTCGTACCCGGCGGCCCGCGCCAGCCAGCCCAGCGGGTCCAGGCGGATGTCCTGCTCCGGCGGCTCGTCCCGCCCCTCGGGGGTTTCGGCGGCGGGCCGCCCGTCCTCGGCGGAAGGGGGCGCCTCGGGCCCGGCCGGCCCGGGATCGCCGGCGTCCGCGTCCGGCTCCTGCCGGGCGAGCTGGTGGGCGGCGGGCAGGTCGCAGAAACGGACGGGGACGCCCGCCTCCAGGGCGTAGCGGATCGCCTGCCACTCGGGGCTGAACTCGGCGAACGGCCAGAACGCCGCCCGCCGTTCGGTCGCCTCGGCGCCGTCGGCTGACGGGGTGCGGCCGGGGGAGTAGGCCAGCAGCGCCACCGGCGGCACCATGCCCGGGTCGGCGGCCAGGTCGACCAGGTCGTCGGCCTCCGGCGGCCCCTCGATCAGCACCGCCTCGGGCTTGAACTCCTCCAGCGCGCGCCGCACCGCCCGCGCCGACCCGGGGCCGTGGTGCCGGATCCCGTACACCTCCACCTGCGCCCGCTCCCCGCGGTCGGGCGCCCGCCGGCGCGCCGCCTGGCCCGCGGCGTGCGGGGCTGCCGGTGCCGCGTCCGGGACGGCGCCGGCGGGACGGGGCGGGGACGGGCTCAAGACACCTCCCGGCACGCGCGGTAGAAGTCCTGCCAACCGGGCCGTTCCCGGACGACAGTCTCCAGGTACTCCTGCCACGCGACCCGGTCGGACACCGGGTCCTGGACGACGGCGCCGACGATGCCGCCCGCCACGTCCGCGGCGCGCAGCACGCCGTCGCCGAAGTGCGCCGCCAGCGCCAGCCCGTTGGTGATCACCGAGATGGCCTCGGCGGTGCTCAGCGTGCCGCTGGGCGACTTGAGCTTGGTGCGGCCGTCGTCGGTCAGCCCGGCGCGCAGCTCCCGGAAGACGGTCACCACCCGGCGGATCTCGTCCAGGCCCGCGGGCGCGTCCGGCAGCTCCAGCGCCCTGCCGATCTGCTCCACCCGGCGGGCCACGATGTCGACCTCCTCCTCCGCCGTGGCGGGCAGCGGCAGCACCACCGTGTTGAACCGGCGGCGCAGCGCGCTGGACAGCTCGTTGACGCCCCGGTCCCGGTCGTTGGCGGTGGCGATCACGGTGAAGCCCTTGCGGGCCTGCACTTCGACGCCCAGCTCGGGCACGGGCAGGGTCTTCTCCGACAGGATCGTGATGAGCGTGTCCTGCACGTCCCCGGGCATGCGGGTCAGCTCCTCGATGCGGGCCACCGCGCCGGTGCGCATCGCCTTCATCAGCGGGCTCTCCACCAGCGCCTTCTCCGACGGGCCCTCGGCCAGCAGCCGGGCGTAGTTCCACCCGTACCGCACGGCCTCCTCCGTCGTGCCGGCCGTGCCCTGCACCAGCAGCGTGGAGTCGCCGCTCACCGCCGCCGCCAAGTGCTCGGACACCCACGTCTTGGCGGTGCCGGGCACGCCGAGCAGCAGCAGCGCCCGGTCGGTCGCCAGCGTGGCCACGGCGACCTCCATCAGCCGCCGCGGGCCGATGTACTTGGGGGAGATGCGCGAGCCGTCGGGCAGCTCGCCGCCCATCAGGTACGTGGTGACCGCCCACGGCGACAGCCGCCACCCGGGCGGGCGCGGCCGGTCGTCGTGCTCGGCCAGCCGGGCCAACTCGTCGGCGTACTGCTGCTCGGCGTGCGGCCGCAGCACGCCGGCCGGGGGAGTGGAGTCGGTGGTCACGAGGTCAGCTCCTTCAGCATCTCGTGGCGGAAACGCAAGGTCTCGGTCAGTTCGGCCAGCGCGTGCCCGGCGGCGCCCGCCGGGGCGGCGCCCGGCCGGGCCGCGAGGGCCTCCAGCCGGGGCGCGGCGTCGGGGGTGAGCCGCTGGTCGGCCAGGCGGCACAGCTGGGTCAGGGTGTGCTCGTAGGGCCGCGCCCGCCGCTCGGCCGCCCCCGCCAGGGCGACGACCACGGCGTCGGCCAGCTGGCCCGTCCACGGGCCGGGGATGCGTTCGAGCACGCGCAGCAGGTCGGGGCCGCCCTCCACCCAGCGGATCAGATCGGCGGCGGCCTGGTCGCGTTCGTCGGCCGGGAGCACCTGGAGCAGCTCGGCCAGAGCCTCCGGCTCGTCGGCCAGGACGCCGCCCTTGAGCAGCGCCCGCGCCCAGGCGACGTCGCGTTGCCGCAGCGCGGCCCGCGCCCAGCCGATGTGCACGTCGCGGGCGGCGCGGGCGTCCCCGCCGCGGCGCGCGTCGCCGTCCTCGCGGTCGCCGTGCCCCGCCGCCTCGGTCACGGGCAGGCAGACGATCTCCATGGGCGGCAGCCCGAACAGCTCCGTCCAGGTCGCCAGGGGCGTGCGGGCCAGGATCTCCCGCAGCCAGGCCGCCCGCGTCCCGACCGGCCCGCCGGACCGGCCGCCCGGAGCGAACGACCCGGAGGGGTGGAACGGGACGCCGTCGCGGGCGAGGTCCTCGTCGTGCGTGCGCGGGGGCTCCACCGCCGCCCACAGGCGCCGCCGTCCCCGCACCGTGCGCTCCAGCGGGCGGACGCAGGCGCGGGCGCGGGCCGCCATGCGCTCCCCGTACGCCGAGCCGGGCAGCCGCGCCAGCAGGTCGGCGGCGATCTGCCGGACGTCCTTGCCGCGGTCCTCCAGGGCCGACTCCAGGAACTCCTCGTCGTCGGGCGACAGCCCGTGCTCGAAGGTGGCCAGGAACGCCGCCCGGTCGGGCGCGGGCTCCCGGCCCCAGGTCTCGCGGAGCGCCTCGCGCGCCGCGGCCGGGTCGCTGCCGCGCAACGCCGTCAGGTAGGCGACCCGCTGGTTGCGGGTGCCGGTCTGCCACACCTCCGGCCCGCCGCCCGGGTCGTCCCCGGACCCCACCAGGTACGCCCACTCGGTGTTCCGCAGCGCGAGCCACACGCCGCGCCGCCCCGCCGCGCGGGCGATGGCCGGGCGCAGCATCCGGTCGCTGCGGCCGCGTTCGAGCAGGTCGGGCAGCAGCCGCGCGGGGACGCGGCGCCCGGCGGCCGCGGCGGCCTCCAGCCATTCGGGCAGGACCCGGATCTGCGTGCCGCCCAGGATCTGCGCCAGCCGCCGCGCGGCCGCGGGCGGGACGACCGGCAGATCTTCCACGGGGGCCGGTGCGATCGGCTCCAGGGACCTGAGCGGACGCCTGCCCGCGCGCCGCCGCACCGTCAGCACGGCGGCCTGGTCCAGCAGCCGCGCCGCCGGGTCGTCGACCTCGGCGGGCGCCTCGGGCAGGGACGGGGCCGGCCGGCGGCGCGTGCCCAGCAGGGCCGCGGTGACGTGCTCGTTCCACCCGCGCTCGGGGGTCCGGGAGCCCGAGGCGTCCGGCGCCGTGCTCACAGGATCACCATCCCCTCGTCCTCGTGCCAGGCCGCCAGGGGCCGCAGCCCGCGCGGCGTCCACTCCCCGGCGAAGGTGAACGGGTGCCCGCCCGAGACCGCCAGCAGCCGCCACGGGTCGGTCGGCCGCAACGGGAGCGCGTCCCCCGCCTCGTCCATGACGTGCAGGACACCGTCCCCCGAGCGGGCCAGACGTACCGCCGCCAGCGTCACCGGCCAGCGGTCGACCCACGGATCGCGCGCCAGGGCGGCGGCGTGCTCGTCCAGGAACCCGCGGATCGACGTGCCGTCGGGCACCGCGGGCACGGCGGGGCCGTGCCGTTCGCCGACCAGCGCCCGCAGCGGCTGCGCGCCCGGATAGAACAGCAGCTCGGCGTCGATCTCCGTGCCGACCATCAGCGAGGCGTCCAGCGGCCGCCCCGGCGCCGCGAACGACAGCACCAGCGCGGGCCGCCGCGTGCGGCGCCCCCGCAGCCACACCCGCCGGGTGATGAGCCGCTCCTGCTCGGAGTCGTGCAGGCCCGTCACGCACCAGCGGTCGCGGACCCGCTCACCGCGCTCGGCCACCTCGTCCTGCGACAGCGTGAACCCGACCCGCGCCCGCACCGTCTCGCGCAGCGCCTCGGGGAGCTCCTCGCCGCGCTGGTAGGCGCGCACCAGAAGCCGCAGCAGCGCGTACTCCTCGAGGAGCCGGTCGGGCCATCCCGGCCGCCGGGGGATCGCCGCCAAGCCCTTGACCTGCCCGGCCAGCGTGCCCGCCTGGGCGTCCACCAGGCGCCGGGCGACGTCGTCCCACAGCCGGTAGGGCGCGTGCTCGGCCTGCGCGAGACCCTGGGCGACCTGGTCGCGCAGCCACTGGTCGAGCTCGGCGAGGCCGTCGTCGACCCGCTGCCGCCGCCGTTCGGCGGTCTTGGGGTCCCTGGTCCTGGACGCCGCGGACGTGCGGTCGCGCGCCTTGGCGGCGCGGGCGCGCCGCTGGTCGACCCATTCGGCCGCCCACGCCGGGCGGTCCCCGCCGCCGACCGCCCCGTCGCTCCACAGCAGGAGCAGCCCCAGGGCGTGCTTGCAGGGGAACTTGCGGCTGGGGCAGGTGCACCGGAACGCCGGCTCGGTCAGGTCGACGCACGTCCGGTAGGCGCTCTTGCCGCTGCCCTTGCACTCGCCCCACAGCGACTCGCCGTCGGCGCCCGCCCCGCGCCACTTGGCGGGTTCGGCGACCCCGGCGGCGGCCTTGGCCGACGCCGCGTCGGGCGCGAGCCCGAGCACCTGCTCCCGACCCCATCGATCGCTCACACGGCCGAAACTATCGGCCGGGTCCGACATTCCCCCACGACCGGGGCGTTCCTCGGATCGGACCGCGGAAGGCGGCCGACCGGCGGGAACGCCCGATCGGAGCGGAGCGGACGGTCAGCGGCCGCGGCCCGTGCCGGTGGTGGGGCGGCTGCGGTGGCGCTTCCGGCGGATCCTGGCCTTGCGCTTGCGGTGGTACTTGCTGCGGTCCAGCTTCTTGACGGCCATGTCGCTTCGGTGCCCGTTCCGCCGCCGGAACACACCTCTGGCCGCATCCGGCCCGGGACGGGGCCGGCGCACGGGGATCGATCAGAGGCCGGGCGGCCCGGGCAGGTCGGGCAGGGACGCCCCGTCGGGGGCCATGAGCGCGGCGCCCGCCACCAGCGCCGCCAGCGACACCGTCGCGAACAGGCCCACCCACGCCAGGCCCGGGACGCCGGTGAGCTGGGCCAGCTGGTCGGCGTCGGAGGAGGGGGCCATGCGGCGCGCCCGCATGCGCTGGAGCTCCACGACGGGACGGGGCGCGGCCAGCAGCAGGAACCAGGCGGCCAGATAGGCGAACCCGGCCTGGGTCTTGTCGCCGCCGAACCACGAGACGGCGAAGATGACGGCGCCGGTGGCCGCCACCGACAGCGCCCCGTAGACGTTGCGGATCATCACGAGCATCCCGGCCAGCAGCGCCAGGGAGAACCACAGCATCAGCGTGACGCGGCCCCCGGCCAGCAAAGCGGCGAACAGCAGTCCGAGCAGCGGGGGAGCCAGGTAGCCGGCCATCGCGGTGAACACCATTCCGGGGCCGTACGGTTTGCCGCGCGAGACGGTGACGCCCGAGGTGTCGGAGTGCAGCTTGATGCCGTCGAGCTTGCGCGCGGTGAGCAGGGCGGCCAGCGCGTGCCCGCCTTCGTGGGCGATGGTGACCACGTTGCGCGCCACCCGCCACGTGGGGCCGTGCAGGACGGCGGCCAGCGCCGGCAGGGCGGCCAGGACCACCAGCCACCACGGCGGGTCCGGCTGCGTCCCGGTCAGCCGGTCCCACAGCTCGGCGATGCCGCCCGCGTCAGCGCTTGCCACGTCCACGTCCACCTCGAACTTCTCGGCGCCGGTCCCCGGTCGCGTCGGCGATCCCACAGCGATCCCAGGGCGATCCCACAGGGTAGGACGTACCGGGCCCGCCTCGCGTTCGTCTCGTTCCGGTTCATATCGGTCCGGTTCAAATCGTTCCGGCGATTCCGCGGCGACGGCGGCGATCCGCGGTCATGTCGGGTGCCGAGCGCGGTGAGGCGCTCCGCGCCTGAGGCGTCGCGTCGCGCGAGGCGCGTTCGCGGCGAAATCCATGAGCGATCGTCACGCGGCGTTCGTCGGGGAATTCCGTGAATTGTCCGGCGCCTCGGTTAATCGTTCCACCAAAAGCGCGCCGGGTGCCGACGGCCCTCTCTAATCTCTGGTCCGCACTGACGACATTGTCCCTCGCGGCCTGAGGAGCTGGCGCGATGCCGGAGAAAGTGGCGACGAGAAACGGGGCGGACACGCATTATCGGGATCTGGTCCGGTTGGCGTATTTTGTTCAGCCGGGCCGACCGCGCCGCGTCTACCGGATGGCGATCGCCCGGCGGATCGTCGACGACGCGGTCACCCGCCGCCCGCGCGGCGACCTGGCCCGGCAGCGGACCCGTGTGCTGCGCCGGGCGATGCGCCCGCCCCGCAGGCTGCGCATCGGACTGGGCCCGTGGCTGCGCGCGCTGCCCGCCCGCATGCCGGACGCGGCGCTGACGGCCGCCCTCGCCGACCTCGACCCGCCCGTGCGCGTGGCCTGGGTGCTGCGGCGGGTCGCGGGCATGCGCCGGTACGCGGTGCGCGACCAGCTGCTGCGGCTGCGCATCCGCGATCCCTGGCCGGTGATCGACGCCGCCGACGCCGCCGACCTGCCGGACGTCCAGCCACCGGACGCCTTCACCTTCGGCCCGGGCCTGGACCGCCCGGTGCGCCGCCGCCCGCTGATCCCCGTCGCCGCCGCCGTGGCGCTGACCGCCGCCCTGGTCGGCGCCCTCGTGGTCACCGAGAGGGACGGTTCGCTCGCGGGCGGTGCGTCCCAGGGGCGCGGGCTGCACCTCGTGGTCGCCGATCCCAACGCGTGGCGCGGCGGCCCCCACCGCCTGGACGTCTGGCCCGCCCGCGGCGACCTGACCGGGGACCGGGCGTTCACCGGGCGGGCGCTGAGCGCCTGGGCCCGCTCGACCGCCGCGCCGCGCCCGCGCGGCGAAGGCGCCATCGGCGCGCAGCTGCTGTACGCGGGGCGCGTCGACGGCGTCCCCACCGCGCTGCTGCGCAACGGCGACCGCGTCGCCCGCTACACCGAGCGCGGACCGCGCATGGAGGTCTTCACCGCCGCCGCGGACGACGGCTCGACGCCGCTGCCGCTGGGCGGCGGCCGCTACCTGCTGTCCCCCTGGGACACCCGCGCCCGGACCCCCGGCGGCCGCAAGGTGAAGGTGACGGCCGGCGTCACCGAACGGGTGCCCGCCCCCGCCACGCCGTGCGGGCGCGGCCCGCTCCTGCGCCTCGAAGGGGCGGACGGCGACCGCACCGTGGGCGACCTCGGGTTCCCCCGCCCCGCCGTCCTGACCCAGCGTCCCACCACGCCCCGCCCCGTCGAGCGCTCCCTCCGGCAGGTGGCGAGCGAGCACGCCGCGCCGCCGCTCAGCGCCGACGGCACGCGCCTGTGGCGGCGCCTGGCGTGCGCGCTGCCCCGCCCCGAGCGCCCCGTCACCCAGGCGGCGGCCCGGCAGTTCTGGACGGGCACGCTGCCTCACGGCGGCGGCTCCGCCCAGTGGGTGTGCACCAGCCTGTCCTTCGCCGGAGGCGCCCCGGCGGGCGAGGCCACGCTGCTGCACGGCGAAGAGCACCACGCCACCGGCAGCTGCGACGTGGCGAACCCGGTCAGCGGCACGTGGTGGCAGGCCCCGTCCGGACGCTGGTACTACCTCGCCGCCGCCGGGCCGGGCCTGGTGCCCCACGTGGACAGCCAGGGGGCGCTGCGCACGTCCGTCGTCAAGGGCCGCCTGCTGGTGGCGTCCAGCGCCCACGACGAGCACCACCCCGGCACGCCCATCACTCTCACCGCCCGAGCCGACTGACCCCGGCTTCGGCGCGCCGCGGAGCCGCCGGGGCGGGTCAGGGGTCGCTTACCGGAGTCGGGCAGACTTGGGATACTGAACCCGGTTCGGCGCGACGGGCGCGACGGGCGACGGGCGAAAGGGGCCGCGGATGGGCGAGTCGGCGGGCAAGGGGCCGCTGTCGGGCGTGCGGGTGATCGAGCTGGCCGGCATCGGGCCGGGGCCGTTCGCCGGGATGCTGCTGGCCGACCTGGGCGCCGACGTCGTCCGCGTCGACCGGGCCTCCTCGGCCGCGCCGGGCAGGGACGCCGTGCCCGCCGACTTCCTCGGACGCGGCAAGCGCTCCATCGCGGTCGACCTGAAGAACGAGCGGGGGCGCGAGGTCGTGCTGCGCATGGTCGAACGGTCCGACGTGCTCATCGAGGGCTTCCGCCCTGGCGTCACCGAACGGCTCGGCATCGGCCCCGACGACTGCCTGGCCCGCAACCCCGCCCTGGTGTACGGCCGGATGACCGGCTGGGGCCAGGAGGGGCCGCTGTCGCGAAGCGCCGGCCACGACATCGGCTACATCGCCGTCACCGGCGCCCTGCACGCCATCGGCCGCGCCGGCGGGCCTCCCCAGGTCCCGCTGAACCTGCTCGGCGACTTCGCGGGCGGCAGCATGTACCTGGTCGTCGGCGTGCTGGCGGCGCTGCTGGAGGCGCGCGCGAGCGGCCGCGGCCAGGTCGTGGACGCCGCCATCGTGGACGGCACGACCCACCTGTCGACGTTCATCCACGCGTTCCTGGCGGGCGGCATGTGGCGCGACGAACGCGGCGTGAACCTGCTCGACACCGGCGCCCCCTGGTACGACGTGTACGAGACGGCCGACGGCGGGCACGTCGCGGTGGGCGCGCTCGAACCCCAGTTCTACGCCGAGTTCCTGCGCCGCCTCGGCCTGGACGAGGCCGACCTGCCGTCCCGCGACGATCCGGAGAACTGGCCCGCGCTGCGCGAGCGCTTCGCCGCCGCGTTCAAGACCAGGACGCGCGACGAGTGGGCGGAGATCTTCCTGCCGGGGGACGCCTGCGTGGCGCCCGTGCTGTCGCTGCGCGAGGCCGCCGAGCACCCCTACAACACGGCGCGGGAGGTGTTCGTCGAACGCGGCGGCCACCGCCAGCCCGCCCCGGCGCCGCGCTTCTCCCGCACGTCCGCCGAGATCGGCGGCCTGCCTCCGGCGCCGGGCGCCCACAGCCGCGACATCCTCGCCGAACTCGGCGTCGACGACGTCGACGGGCTGCTGTCCAGCGGCGCCGTCGTCCAGGCCTGACCCGCCTGCCACCCGGCCATCCCGGCGGCCGGACCGGTCGCCGGGGCGCCGCCCGCGGCCTTCCTCCCGCGACGCCGCCGTCGCCGGTCTGTCGCCACGTTCCCGTGACATTTGTGCCAGAAAATCGGCCAATTTCCGGCTGATCTGGTGTCGATATTGATACGGGGGGTAATGGCACACAACCGTCACGTCGGTCGGCAGGCGACGAGGACTGATGCCTCTCATGGGACTGTTGCGTTCGGCGGCGCGCATGGTGCCGAGGGCCGCGGCCGGCACCGCCGCGCTGGCAGGGGGCGCCGCCGGGTTCGCCGAGGGAGCCGCCGGGCTGGCCGGGGACGCCGCCGGACTGGCGGCGAGGGCCTCCCGTCGGGCCGCCGGCGCGCTGCCCGCCCCGCCCCCGCCCCTGCGCCGCCTCGTGCCGCCGGACGGTCCGCCGCGGCCTCCGTCCCTGCCGCACGCGGTGTCCCTGCCCTTGGTCGCGGTGCTGTCGGGGGCGGCGTCGGCGCCCAGGCTGATCGCGTTGCACCGTCCCCGGGGCCTGTCGAGGCCGTCCGCGCTGCTGTCCCGGCTGTCGGCGTGGGCGCGGCCGGTCGAGCCGCCGCGGCGCGCCGAGCTGCGGGACCTGATCGGGCCGCGCGGCAGGCGGCGGGTGTGGGCCGGCGAGGGACGCGCCTACGTCGAGCTGCACGGCCACGCCGTCGGCCGGACGCGCGAGGCCGCCGAGCTGCGCCGCGCGGTCGGCGCCGCCGTGCGGCGGCTGGAGGGCGTGAACTGGGCGCAGGTCAACGCGGTCACCGGGGAGATCCTGTGCGTCTTCGACGAGGGCTCGGTGTCGCTGGACCGGCTGGTGGACGTGGTCTCCGCGGTGGAGGAGGACCACGACCTGCCCGACACGCCGTACCCCAGGTCCGCCCATCCCGCCGACCGGGCCCCGATCATCGCCGAGACGGTCGCGCTGGCGTCCGACTGCGCGGCGTTCGCGCTGGCCGCCACCGGGCGGCTGACGCGCTGGCCGCGCCTGCCGGGCGCGGTGGGCATGGTGCTGCCCTGGGTGGACCACCAGCCGAGGCTGCGCGGCGTGCTGGAGCGGCGGCTCGGGCAGCACGGCGCCGACATGGTGCTCGCCGTCGGCAACGCCGTCCTGCACGGGCTCACCCAGGAACCGGCCGGGCTGGCCGTCGACGCCGTGTACCGCGCCCTCGTGATCGCCGAACTGAACGCCCGGCGCGCCGCGTGGCTGCGGTGGGATCCGCGGCTGTGCGCCGCCGGGCTGCCGCACGAGCCCCCGCCGCGCTCCGAGCGGCCCGTCCCGCTGCCGGCGGGGCCGGTCGAGAAGGCCGCCGACCGGTCCGCGCTGGCCACGCTGGCCGGCGCCGCCGCCGTGCTGGGCCTGACCCGCGACCCCGGCATGGCCGCGAACCTCATCCGGGCCACCGTGCCCCGCGCCGCCCGGTACGGCCGCTCCGGCTTCGCCGCGACGCTCGACCGCCGGCTGGCCGACGACGGGGTCGTCCCGCTGGACGGCTCCTGCTACCACCGGTTCGACCGGATCAGCGCGGTGGTGGTGGACGCGCCCGTGCTGTGCGGCCGCGACCTGGAGATCCTCTCCGCGGACGACCCGGAGACGTGGCGGACGGCGGCGCGGCTGCTGGACCGCGACCCGCGGATGGAGGGCGAGCCCGACGAGGCGGGCCTGCGGCTGGAGCCGCTCGCCGGCGCCGACGGCGAGGCCGCCCGGGCGCGCGTGGCCGACCGGCGCGGCGCCACGATCGGCCGCGTCACCGTCGGCCGCCGCCTGCACCCCCTGGCCGAGGCGGTGCTCACCGCCGCCCGCGACGGCGGCCTGCGCGTGCTGCTCGCCGACGACCCCTCGACCGCCGAGCTGCTGCCGCTCGCCGACGACGCGCTCGACGGCGGCGTCCCCCTCGCCGAGCACGTGCGGCGGCTCCAGGAGGAGGGCCACGGGGTGCTCGTCCTCACCGCCGCCGACGACGCCGCCGCGCTGGCCGCCGACGTCGCGGTCGGCGTCGTCACGGAGGGGCCGGACGCCCTGCGGCCCGGCGGCGAGGCCCGGGTGTGCTGGGCCGCCGACCTGATCTGCACCGGCGGACTCGGGCAGGCGTGGCGGGTGGTGACCGCCGTCGGCGCCGCCCGCGAGGC
Organism: Actinomadura rubrobrunea NBRC 15275; assembly: GCF_001552235.1. Taxonomy (NCBI): domain Bacteria; kingdom Bacillati; phylum Actinomycetota; class Actinomycetes; order Streptosporangiales; family Thermomonosporaceae; genus Actinomadura; species Actinomadura viridilutea. The sequence goes on from NZ_BCQU01000036.1 coordinate 25,010, forward strand.
CAGCAGGCGCGCGGTCCGCCTGGCCACCGGCGGGTCGGTGCTGGGGGCGCTGCTGGTGGTGACCGGACGCCGCGGCGCCTCCCCGTTCAACCTCGCCCCCATGTACAGCGCCGCGCTCCTGGCGCTGATCGGCGGGGTGGTGGCCGGACGGCGCCTGGCCGCGCGGCCCGCGCCCCCGCCGTCGCCCCGCGTCCCTTGGCACGCGCTGGACCCGAGGTCCGCCGCCGAACAGGCCCGCGCCCTGCGCACCGAGCCGCGTCCCGAACGGCCCCCGCGCCGGCGCGTCCGGGTGCCGGAGGGCGCCGGACGCCCCGCGGGCCTGGTCGCCGACGTGGCCCGCGCCGTCGGCCACGAGCTGCGCGACCCGCTGACCCCGGTGCTGGTGCTGGGCGCCGCCGCGTCCGCCGTCGTCGGATCCGGGGTGGACGCGGCGCTGGTCGGCGGCGTGATGGCGGGCAACGCGCTGGTCAGCGGCCTGCAACGGGCACGCGCCGAGCGGGCGCTGCGCGGACTGCTCCTCGACCAGCGCCCCCCGGCGCGCCGGGTCCGCGAGGACGGCGACCGCCGGCCGTGGGACGACCCGCTGGTCCGGCGGTGCGAGCCGGTGCCGTGCGACACCGTGTCCGCGGCCGAGCTGCGCCCGGGCGACGTGATCGCGCTCGGCCCGTCCGACGTGGTGCCGGCCGACGCGCGGCTGCTGGCCGCCGTCGACCTGGAGGTGGACGAGGCCAGCCTGACCGGCGAGTCCCTGCCGGTCTCCAAGTCGGTGGAGGCCGTGCCGGGCGCCGAGCTGGCCGAGCGCACCTGCATGCTCTACCAGGACACCACCGTGCTCACCGGCCGCGCCTACGCCGTCGTCGTCGCCACCGGCGCCGCCACCCAGGCGGGACGCGCCGCCGCGCTGGCCGGCCGCGGCGCCGCCCCCAGCGGCGTGCAGGCGCAGCTCAACGAGCTCACCCGCATGTCGCTGCCGGTGACCGGGCTGAGCGGCGCGCTGGTCGGCGTGCTCGGACTGCTGCGCGGCGCGTCGGTCCGGCAGGCGGTGTCGTCGGGCGTGGCGGTCGCGGTGGCGGCCGTCCCCGAAGGGCTGCCGCTGGTCGCCACGGTCGCGCAGCTGGCCGCCGCGCGCCGCCTGTCGCGCCGCAACGTGCTGGTGCGCAACTCCCGGACGCTCGGCACGATGGGCCGCGTCGACACCCTGTGCTTCGACAAGACCGGAACGCTGACCGAGGGCCGACTGCGCGTCACCACCGTCAGCGGCCCCGACGGGACCGTCGGGTTCGACTCGGCCGCGGGACGGCGCGTGCTGACCGCCGCCGCGCGCGCCTGCCCGTGGGGCGAGGGGGCGGCCCGGCCGCGGCACGCCACCGACCGCGCCGTGCTCGACGCGGCCGCCGCGCACCTGGGGAGCGACGACGGCTGGAGGCTCGTCCACGAGGTGCCGTTCGAACCCAGCCGCGGCTTCTCCGCCGCCACCGGGTGGGACGGCGACCGCCCCGCCCTCGTCGTCAAGGGCGCGCCCGAGGTCGTCATGGAGCGCTGCCGCGGCGTCGCCTCCGGCGACGCCGCCGAGCCGATGACGCCGCGCCGCCGCGCCGCCGCCCGCGCCGTCGTGCGCGACCTGGCCGAACGCGGCCTGCGGGTGCTCGCCGTCGCCGAGGGGCGGACCGACGCGTCCCGGCTCGACGAGGGCAGGGCCGCGCTCGACGGCGAGCCGCTCACCCTGGTCGGGTTCGTGGGCATCGCCGACCCGCCGCGCCGCGACGCCGCCGACGCGATCCGCACGCTCACCGAGGCGGGCATCCGCGTCGTCGTCATCACCGGCGACCATCCCGCCACCGCCCAGGCGATCGCCGCCGAGCTCGGCGTCCCGCACGCCGACCGGGTGCTGACCGGCGCCGCGCTGGACCGGCTCAGCGACCGCGAGCGCGCCGCCCGCATCGCCCGGACCTCGGTGTTCGCCCGCGTCGGCCCCGAGCACAAGGTGAGCATCGTGCAGGCCCTGCGCCGCGCCGGACGGGTGGTGGCCATGACCGGCGACGGCGCCAACGACGCCGCCGCGATCCGGCTCGCCGACGTCGGCATCGGCCTGGGCGGCGGCGACTCGGCCGCCGCGCGCTCGGCCGCCGACCTGATCCTGCCCGGCAACGACCTGCCGGGCATCACCGAGGCGCTGCTGGAGGGCCGCACGCTGTGGCAGAGCGTGCGCAACGCGGTGTCCATCCTGGTCGGCGGGAACGCGGGCGAGATCGCCTTCACCGTCTACGGCACCGCCGTCGGCGGGCGGGCGCCGCTGAGCACCCGCCAGCTCCTGCTGGTCAACATGCTGACCGACATGCTGCCCGCGCTGGCCGTGGCGCTGGCGCCCCCGCCCGACGGGGGCGGCGCGCGCCCGTCCCGCCGCGGCCCGTTCGGCGACCCGCTGCACGAGGCGATCGCGGCCCGCGGCGTGGTGACCGCGATCGGAGCCATCGTGGCCTGGCAGATCGGCCGCCTCACCGGACGGCGCCGCCGCGCCGGGACGATGGGCCTGGCCGCCCTGGTCGTCACCCAGCTGGCGCAGACGCTGCAGATGGGGCGGCACAGCCCGGCCGTGCTCGCGACGTGCGCGGCCTCGGTCCTGCTGCTGGCCGTCGTGATCGAGACGCCGGGGCTGAGCCACTTCTTCGGCTCGGTCCCGCTCGGACCGGCCGCCTGGACCGTGGTGCTGGGGTCGGCCGGGGCGGCCGCCGCCCTGTCGGTGTTCGGGCCGCGCCTCCTGCGCCGTCTGCCCGCCCCGACGCGCCTCGGCGCGGCTGCCGAACCGAAGGCGCCGTCCACGCCGCGCGTCAGCGGCGCCGTAGGGGCCCTGTCTTAGCGGCCGTGTCTTAGCGGCCCTGTCTTAGCGGCCGTCTTAGCGGCCTTGGCTCGGCGTGGAGGACGCGGCGCCGCCGTCCGGGCGCTCCAGCCGGACGACGACCGACTTGGACGTCGGCGTGTTGCTGACCTCGGCGGTGCTGTCGAGCGGGACGAGCACGTTGGTCTCGGGGAAGTAGGCGGCCGCGCAGCCGCGCGCCGTCGGGAACGCCACGATCCGGAACGCGGGCGCGCGCCGTTCCACGCCGTCGGTCCACTCCGACACCAGGTCGACGGTCTCGCCGTCGGCCAGGCCGAGCGCCTCCAGGTCGTCGGGGTTGACGAACACGACGCGGCGTCCGGCCTTGACGCCGCGGTAGCGGTCGTCGAGCCCGTAGACGGTGGTGTTGTACTGGTCGTGGCTGCGGATGGTCTGCAGCAGCAGCCGGCCCTCGGGGACGCGCAGCACCTCCAGCTCGTTCACGGTGAACACGGCGCGGCCGGACGGGGTGGGGAAGCGGCGGCTGTCGCGCGGCGGATGCGGCAGCGTGAACCCGCCGGGCCGGCGGATGCGCGCGTTGAAGTCCTCGAAGCCGGGCACCACCCGGGACACGTGGTCGCGGATCACGTCGTAGTCGCGTTCCATCGCCGCCCAGTCGATGCTGGTCTCGCCCAGGACGGCACGGGCCAGGCGGCAGACGATCGCGACTTCCGACAGCAGGTGCGGGGAGGCGGGGGCGAGGCGCCCGCGCGAGGCGTGCACCATGCCCATCGAGTCCTCGACGGACACGAACTGCGGCCCGGACTCCTGCACGTCCTGCTCGGTGCGTCCCAGCGTCGGCAGGATCAGCGCCTGCTCGCCGGTGACGGCGTGCGAGCGGTTCAGCTTGGTGGACACGTGCGCGGTCAGGCGGCAGCGGCGCATCGCCGCCTCCGTCACGGACGAGTCGGGGGTGGCCCGGACGAAGTTGCCGCCCATGCCGAGGAACACCTTGACCTTGCCGTCGCGCATGGCGCGGATGGCGTTCACGGTGTCCAGGCCGTGGCGGCGCGGCGGCTCGAACGAGAACTCCTTGGCCAGGGCGTCCAGGAACGCCGGCGCGGGCTTTTCGTAGATGCCCATCGTCCGGTCGCCCTGCACGTTGGAGTGGCCCCGCACCGGGCACACGCCCGCGCCGGGCTTGCCGATGTTGCCGCGCAGCAGCAGGAAGTTGACGATCTCGCGGATGGTCGGGACGGCGTTGCGGTGCTGGGTGAGGCCCATCGCCCAGCACACCACGATGCGCTCGGCGGCCAGCACGTCCCCGAGCGTGGCGGCGATCTCGGCGCGCGTCAGACCGGTGGCCTCCAGCACGTCGTCCCAGTCCAGGGCCTTCACGTGCGCGGCGAACTCCTCGAAGCCGGTGGTGTGCGCGGCGATGAAGGCGCGGTCGACCGCGTTCGGCGCGTCCGATTCCAGCAGCATGCGGTTGAGCGCCTGGAACAGGGCGAGGTCGCCGTTGAGGCGGATCTGCAGGAACCGGTCGGCCAGGGGCGTGCCGCGTCCGACGACGCCGGACGGCCGCTGCGGGTTCTTGAACCGCATGAGCCCCGCCTCGGGCAGCGGGTTGACCGCGACGATGCGCGCGCCCGCCTTCTTGGCCTTCTCCAGGGCGGACAGCATGCGCGGGTGGTTGGTGCCGGGGTTCTGCCCCACCACGAAGATGAGGTCGGCGCGGTGCAGGTCCTCCAGCAGCACCGAGCCCTTGCCGACGCCGATCGTCTCGGTCAGCGCCGCCCCCGACGACTCGTGGCACATGTTGCTGCAGTCGGGCAGGTTGTTGGTGCCGAACGCGCGGGCGAACAGCTGGTAGGCGAACGCGGCCTCGTTGCTGGTGCGCCCGGAGGTGTAGAAGACGGCCTGGTCGGGGGAGTCCAGCGCGGTCAGCTCCCCGGCGAGGAGGGCGAACGCCTCGTCCCAGGAGATCGGCTCGTAGTGGTCGGAGCCGGCGCGCTTGACCATCGGCTCGGTGAGGCGGCCCTGCTGCCCCAGCCAGTGGTCGGAGCGCTCGGCCAGGTCCGCGACGGAGTGCCGGGCGAAGAAGTCGCGGGTGACGCGGCGGACGGTGGCCTCCTCGGCGACGGCCTTGGCGCCGTTCTCGCAGAACTCGGCGACATGCCGGTGGTCGCCCTCCGGCCAGGCGCAGCCGGGGCAGTCGAAGCCGTCCTTCTGGTTGACGCGCAGCAGGGTCAGCGCGGTGCGCCGCGCGCCCATCTGCTCGAAGGAGTGGCGCAGCGCCGTGGTCACGCCGGGCACGCCCGCCGCATACGTCTTCGGCCGGGAGACCTCCAGGCCCGAGTCGTCGTAGTCCTCCACCGGCGCCTTACGGGGCATCGCGCTACCTCCAGATCACGTGACGCCCTAACACTGTCGCATGTCCGGTCGGCGCGATACCGGCCGGGCTCCGCACAGCGGAAGCCGGGCTCCGCTGAGAGGCGCGGCGCGACCGCGCGCCTGTTCGACCTGCGGCCTCCGCCCGGCGGGCCCCGCGCACGCAGCGGTCCTGCTCGGCCGCTGCGTGGTCGACCCGTGGTCGACCATTGCGCGGTGAGGCCCGCCGGGCGCGCCGGACGGCCGCCGAGCACGGCGTCCGCCGCCTCCGCGGGAGATCAGCGGGAGAAGTAGCGGCGGGGGTTGGCGACGAGCATCTGGTCGATCTGGGCGTCGGAGACGCCCGCCTTGCGCAGGGCGGGCAGCACGTCGTCGTGGATGTGCCGGTAGTGCCAGTTGGGCGCGATCTCGCGCACCTTCCGCGGGTCGGGGCCGAACCAGTCGATGAAGCAGCTGGCGTCGTGGCTGAGGACCATGCGGTCGGCGTAGCCGCGCTCGCACAGCGCGGCGACGGTGGCGACGCGGTCCGCGGTCGGATTCAGCACGTCGAGGCCGAACCGGTCCATGCCCAGGATCGCGCCGGTGTCGGCCAGGGCGGTCAGGTAGTCCAGGTCGTTGCTGTCCCCGGCGTGCCCGACGACGACCTTGGTCAGGTCCACGCCCTCCTTGGCCAGCAGCTCCAGGACCGGGCGGCCCGTCTCGCCGGCGCTGTGGGTGTGGACGGTGATGGGGGCGCCGGTCTCCCGGTGCGCGGCCGCCACGGCCCGCAGGACGCGCTCCACGCCCGGGGTGAGGCCCGGGGCGTCCACCGCGCACTTGAGGAAGGCGGCCTTGACGCCGGTGTCGGCGATGCCCTCGGTCAGGTCGCGCACGAAGTCGGCCACCATCGGCTCGGGGCCGCCCACCAGCGTGCCGGGGCCGCGGTGCAGGAACTGGAAGGGCAGGTCGTTGTAGGTGTAGACGCCGGTGGCGACGATGATGTTGAGCCCCGGCACCTGCTCGGTGATCCGCCGGATGCGCGGGACGTCGCGGCCGAGGCCCCACACGGTGGGGTCGGCGATCGTGGTCACGCCCAGGTCGCGCAGCTCGCGCAGCCGGGCGACCGCGTCGGCGACGCGCTCCTCCTCGTCCCACCAGGCCCCGGTGCCGTAGTTGGCCACGTGCTCGGGGGACAGGACGAAGACGTGCTCGTGCATCAGCGTGCGGCCCAGCTCGGCGACGTCGACCGGACCGCGCACGGTCTCGACTGCGGGCAATGCGCCTCCTCCAGACATACCGACCGGTCGGTCTACTGTACGCTAGGACCCCGCGCACGCCCGGTCAACGGGACATGCGGGACGTCCGAACCGGGCGGCGGTCGGGGTCAGTCCTGGAGGTGCAGGACGGCGTCGCGGACGTCGGCGAGCTCGGCGTCCCAGTCGTCCGGGGCGTCCATCGGGACGAGCACGAACTTCGACAGGCCCGCGTCGATCAGCCGCCTGAGGTGGGCCTCGGCCCCGTCCAGCGTGGGGACGACGTCGGCGAGCGGGGCGGGCCCCCGGATGGCGCGCACGCGCGCGACCCGCTCCTCGGCGGCGGGGGACAGGGGCCCGCGCCGGTACGGGACGACCGCGCCGAAATGCCCCTCGTCGATCTCCCGGCCCGCCTCCCGCGCCGCCCGCCCGACGACCCGGCGGCCGTGCTCGGCGTCGGCGGGCGTGGCGAACGAGGCGAGCCAGCCGTCCGCCAGCCGCCCGGCCCGGCGCAGCTCGGCGTCGGCCGCGCCGCCCAGCCACACGTCGAAGCCGCCCGCGGCGGGCTTGGGCAGCACCCGCAGCCGCTCGTAGCGGTAGCGGGGGCCGTGGTGGGTCACCTCGTCTTCGGCCCAGAAGCGGCGCAGCAGCGGCAGCACCTCCTCCAGGATCGCCGCCCGCTCCTCGCGGCGCACGCCGAACGCCTGCTGCTCGCCCGGGTGGCGGATGCCGAGGCCGACGGCGGGCAGCAGCCGTCCGCCCGACAGCCGGTCCAGCGTGGCCAGCTCCTTGGCGAGCAGGGCGGGCGGACGTCCCGGCACCGCCAGCACGGCGGTGCCCAGCTTGATCCGGGACGTGAGCGCGGCGGCGTGGGCCAGCGTGACCAGCGGGTCGCCGACCGGGCCCGTGGCGCGCTCGCTGACCCACAGCGAGTCGAAGCCCTCCCGTTCCAGACCGCGGACGAGCGCGGCGAGCCCCTCCGGCGCGAGGGGCGAGGCGACGGCGGGCATGAAGCCGATCCGGACGATCACTCTTCCGACCGTACGGCGGGTGAGTTCGGTGATGCAACCCTCGGCTCGGCGGCGACGGCGGCGACGGCCGCGGCCAGCGCGGCGGCCGCCATCGCCACCGCCATCGGCACGGCCGTGTGCGGACCCGCGATCCCGGCGAGCGGCGCGGCGGCCCCGCCGACGGTGAACTGGCCGACGCCGATCAGCGCGGACGCGCTGCCCGCCACCCGGGGCGGGCGGCCCGCCAGAGCCAGCGCCGTGGCGTTCGGCATCACCAGGCCCTGCGCCGCGACGACCAGGAACAGCGCGGGCAGCACGCCGGGCGTTCCGGCGCCGGCGAGCACGGCCGCCACCAGCCCCGCGGCGCCGGCCGTCTCCACCGCCAGGCCGACGCCCAGCAGGCGCCGCAGCGGCACCCGCCCCGCCAGCCGCCCGCCGATCTGCCCGGCCGTCACGATGCCCAGCGCGTTGACGCCGAACACCACGCTGAACGCCTGCGGCGACAGGCCGTACACGTCCTGCAGCACGAACGGCGACCCGGAGATGTACACGAACATCGCCGTGAACGACAGCCCGAACGCCGCCGCGTACCCGACGAACGCCCGGTCGGCCAGCAGCGACCCGAACGTGCGCAGCGTGGTCCGGACGCCGCCGCCGGAACGGCGCCGCGGCGGCAGCGTCTCCTCCAGGCCCGGCAGCGCCGCCAGCAGCAGCGCGACGCCGATCACCGCCAGGACGACGAACACCGCCCGCCAGGGCGCCACGCGCAGCAGCTGCCCGCCCAGCACGGGCGCCAGGACGGGCGCCAGGCCGTTGACGAGCATCAGCGTCGAGAAGAACTTCGCCGCCGCGATCCCGTCGTAGCGGTCGCGCACGATCGCGCGGGCGATGACGATGCCGGCCGCGCCGGCCGCCCCCTGCACGAACCGCAGCGCGATGAGGGTCTGCACGTTCGGCGCGGCCGCGCACAGCAGGGACGCCGCCGCGTACGCGGCCAGCCCGATCAGCAGGGGGCGGCGGCGTCCCCACGCGTCGCTGAGCGGCCCGGCGACCGCCTGCCCGACGGCCAGGCCCACCACGCAGGCGGTCAGGGTGAGCTGCGCCGTGGACGTGCCGGCCGACAGGTCGCGGGCCAGCCGCGGCAGCGCCGGCAGGTACATGTCGATCGACAGCGGCGCCACCGCCGTCAGCGCGCCGAGAATGACGATCAACCGGAGCCGCCCGGCGGGCGGCTCCCCCCGGCCTCCGGTGGACGCCCCGGCCGCCTCGTCGGCGGCGCGGCGCGGATCCGCACGTCTCATGGATCCCCTTTTCGTCGACTGTCGGGGGTGCGCTCTGCCGGCACGTAACGCGATGACGCAACGTTACCTGCCACGTCAGATAGTGGCGTTGGTCACACCAGTGCGTCGACGAGCGGACGCGAGCCGCCGGACGGCGGCCGACAGGACGGTCGGCAGGGGCGGTCGTCAGGGGCGGTCGGATCAGGGGCGGTCGGATCAGGGGCGGTCAGTAGGGCAGGTGGGGCAGGCGCAGGGCCGCGGCGACGACGGCCCCCGCCAACGTCGCGACGGTCAGCACCGAGAGACCGGTCAGCACCGCCCACCGGCCCACCTGGTAGCCGACCGGGACGTGGGCGCTGTCGCGTCCGCGCACCGGCCAGGGGGCGCGCAGCGGGGCCGTGCCCGGCACGTCCTCGTCGGCCGCCGCCGGGGACGCCTCCCCGCCGACCGGCAGTCCCGACACCCAGCCGAGCAGGTCGGCCACCTCTGCGGGCGGGGTGTCCAGACCCGAGCCGAAGTAGCGGACCTCGCCGGCGACCTGGTCCAGCGCGCGGACGATGTTGCCCATCCCCACGCCCTCCAGCCAGCGCCGCAGCGTCTCGTCCGGCGCGCCGGCGCCGCGTGCGAGGTCCCGGCCGATCTCGGTGCGCTCCAGCAGGTCGGTCTTGCTGACCACGACGGCGACGCGTTTCTGGCGGCCCCGGTCGGGGCGCGACCGCAGCTCGTTCAGCACGCGTTGCAGCGTGTCGGCGGGGTCCTCGTCGGAGGAGGCGGCGGACGCGTCCACCAGCCGCCGCTCCTCGGCGGTCAGCGAGCGCCGCACCAGCGGCAACGCGAACGGGTCGACCACGAACAGGAGCGCCTCCCCGTGGTCGAGGTAGCGCAGCGACTCCACCTCGGTGGCCCCCGTGTAGTGCTCGCCCGCGGGGTCGAACAGGTACAGGATGCGGCGCGCCCGCCCGGGCAGGTCGACGTCCACCATGGTCGCCAGGGGCAGTTCAGGACCCGTCTTGGCGGGACGTCCCCCGCGTGCGAACTCGCGTATGGCCGCCGCGTACGCCTCGGCGTGGCGGCCCTCCACGAACGCAAGCCGTCCCTTCAGTGCGCGCGCCCGGGCGTGCAGGGCGCGGATGCCGAGGAACATGAACGTGGTCTTGCCCGCTGCGGGGCCGCCTACAAAGGGGAGGGGCTCCACGCGGACGCGTCCGATCCGTTCGGGGAGCCGTCCGCCGCAGTGCGGGCAGTACGCGGCCAGGCGGAACCGGCCCAGGGGCACGGTCGTCGGCAGCCGCGCCCCGCACCGGCACACATGCCGGAATGCGCCCGCGCACCCGGGGGCGAGCCGCGGGTGCCGCACCCCGCAGCCGGGGCACTCGTACACCGGCAGCGCGATCTTCTTGTAGCAGAACGGGTGGGGACAGGTCTGCAGGATGCGCCCGTACACCATGAACCCGCGTTCCACGGCCGCCAGCACCAGCACGCAGACCAGCCAGCCCGTCAGACCCACCGCGGCCACGAGCGCGTATAGGACGGTGAGCACGACGCCCAAGGCGGCGGCGGGCAGCGCCGCCGCCACGATGCCCGCGCACAGCGCGAACCACACGGGGAGGGCGAAGAACCCCCACGGCCCGCCCATGAGGATCCGGGTGAGCCACACGACGACGTCCCGGGCCATCGACCAGATGCGGGGCACGACCGTGCGCGCGATCGCCCACCAGTCACGCCACACCTGCGCCAGCAGATAGTGCCGGTACGCCACCTTCGGTTCCGCCACGGGGGAGGGCCCGGCGACGGTGGACGGCGCCAAGGCCTGGCACGCGTGCAGGTAGTACAGCCAGAGCGCGGCGCCCCCCGCGGCGACGAGCGAGACAGGGAACAGGACGGGGAACACGACGGCGAAGCCCAGCCACATCGCCGCCGCCCACACCGCGGCCAGCAGAAGGACGACGAGGAGCTGCACGGCTCACCCGCCCCCCGTCCGGCCCTCGGCGAGCAGGTCCCGCAGCACGGCGCGCAGCTCCGGCTCGCCCGCCAGGTACGACTCCAGCTGCCGCCCGGAGATCCACTTGGCCGCCGCCGACCGCGCCCACGCCTCCAGCCCGGGCTCGGCCACGCCGCGCCGCCGCAGCCGCAGCACGACCTCGACCAGCTCGTTGCGCTGCGCGATCTCGGCGCCGCGCAGCGGCGACTTGCCCGTGCGGGACCGTTCCGGCAGATCGTCGGTCCAGCGGGCGGCCAGGCGCGTGCGCACGGGAACGGACGCGGCGGCGAGCAGCGCGGCGCGGAACCGCGGCCGGTGCTCCGCCAGCCTCCGCGCGGCGGCGGTGAAGGCGTCCTGGGCCAGCCGCGCGCCGTTCCCGGCGCCGGCCAGCAGCGTGCCCAGGGCCTGCGCGGCCACGCGCGGCCTGGGCGAGGTGACGGCCTCGGCGTACGCCCGCACCAGGGCGGCGTCGCGCGCGGCGCGGGTGTCCGGGAGCCGGGCCTGCACCGCGGTCGCCAGGCGCTGCGCCGCCGTCGAGGTCAGCGCGTCGCCTCCGGTCGCCAGGTCGCGGGCGGCGAGCCGCGCGAACACCCGGCAGGGCAGCACCGCGAGCGCCGCGTGCGCGGCGACCGCCTCGGGGTGGGCGTCGAGCAGTTCCAGGCATTCCGCGGGCGTCGGCGGCTCCTCCCACACGGCGCGCAGGGCGTCGCCGGCCGTCCTCAGCCGGACGAGCTCGGCCGTCACCGCGACGCGGCGGTCCCGGCGGCGCCGCCCGACGGACGCCAGCACCGCGGCGGCGACCTGCGGCGGCGCGTTCCGCACCACCGCTGCGTGCTCGTAGATCGCGTCGCATGCCGCGTCCGTCAGCACCTTGGCCCGGACGGGCTCGTCCCCCTCCGCCAGACCGCGCAGCGTCCCCGTCAGCAGCGGCTCGCGGGCGTGCGGCGGGCACGCCTTGAGCGCCGCCGGGACGTCGGCGGCGCCGCGTCGCGCGCACTCCTCGGCCGCCGCGCTCAGCCGCGCCATGTCGAGGTCGGTCCCGGCGTCCACCGCGCGGGCCGCGGTCCGCGCCGCCTCGGTGAGGTCCGGCGCGGCGGCCAGGGCGCGCAGGACGGACCGCGCGGCCACGTCGGCGGCGCCCGCCGCGCGCGCCCAGTCGTGGACGGCCAGCGCCGGCTCGTACCCCATCGACGGCACGCCGGCCGCCAGGTCGCGCCACACCCACTCGGGGATCTCGGCGCCGTGGCGGGACAGCAGCGCCGCCGCGGCCCGCTCGTCGGCGGACGTCGCGGTCGCGTCGCCCCGGCACAGCGACAGCAGGCCGGCGGCCCGCTCCAGGCCGCCCGGGTCGAGGCTCCGGGACGAGCCGACGAGCGCCAGCTCGCCGAGCGCGTCCAGACCCGCGAAGTCGCCCGCGCGCCAGCACGACGCCACCGTGCGCGCGAACCGGCCGGCGGCGGTGCCGTCCGGCGGCGGCTGCTCGACGGGGAACCACAGCGCCGCGCCCTGATGCTGCGCCGCGGCCCACACGTCCGGGGTGGTGCCCACCAGGCGTTGCGCCGCGCCGTCCGGATCGGCGCTGTACGTCACGAACGACATGCGCGCCGCCGCCTCCACGGGCAGCGAGTACGACAGCACCGCGATCCACCGTGCGATCAGGTCGACGTCGGAGGCGACCAGGACCACCCGCCCGTGGCCCCGCGCCAGCACCTCCGTCACCGCGTCCACCAGTCGAGGCAGCAGCGCGTACGGATCGCCGGGCGCGCCGGACAGCCACTCCGCCAGCGCCTCGGGCGTCAGCGCGGGACCGGGCGTCAGCTCCTCCAGCGCCGGAAGGTCTGGCGTCTCGGACGGGGCCTCCGCCCACATCGGCGCCTGCCACAGCTCGGCCGCGCGCAGCCCCTCCATCTCCTCCGGGTCGGCCACCACCGCGTGCGCGAAGAAGTTGCCGAAACGGCCCGAGTAGTCGCGCCCCAGGTAACGGCACCGCAGCAGCAGCGGCCGCCCGTCCACCCGGTCGTACAGGAACGCGACGGGGAACAGCGCCAGTTCGCCGTCGTCGGGGGACAGCGGCGCCTGCGGCGGCGGCCGGTACGACAAGAACGGCGTCACTCCCGCGCGCACGCCGTCCGGCAGGCCGGGCGTCTCGGCCACGAACTGGAAGCCGGCCCGGCCGGTCGGCCCCTTCCGCGACGAGGTGTAGTGCAGTTGCCAGGCCATGGCGCTTCATCCCCCCGAATCACGCCTTGACGACTGCGGTCGTACGCCGTCGAGCATGCCGAACCGGTACAGCAGCCACAGCAGCGGATCCTCGGCCCGGTACGGCCGCACCCCTCCGGGGCCGACCCGCCCGTCCTCGGGCATGCCCCCCAGAGCCGACAGCCCGAACAGCGCGTAGTCCTCGTACTGCTGGTCCAGAAACAGGTCGAGCTGCCCGGCCTGCCATCGGTGCAGCAGCGCGCGCACCTCGGCGTCCACCGCCTCCCGGTCGTCCAGGTCGAGCGCGCCCTCGCCGCTTCGATCGCGGCGCAGCGCCGACTGCCGCAGCAGCTCCGGACGCAACGCGTCGATCTTGGTGAGCGCCAGGGCGACCGGGACGGGCAGCCGCCGCCCCGGCGGCGTGCCGTGCCGTGCCCGCAGCGCCTCGGTCACCCGCGCGATGATGTTGATCGGCTCGCTGTCGGGGTCGTCGCCGGGATCCGGCCCCGCGGGGTCGGCGGCCACGGCGGCGCGCGCACCCGGCAGCTGCAGCGGGTCCACCAGGAAGATGACGGCGTCGGCCGCCTCCAGATAGCGAAGGTGCAGGTCGGTGACGTGGCGGCTGCGCAGGTCCTCGCCCGCCGTGTCGAACAGCACCAGCACCAGCGACTCGGTGCGCCGCCCCCCGCCGAGCCTCGCGGCGCGGCCGCGGCGCGTGCGGGTGCGCGTCAGCAGGTACACCAGCGGCTCCCGCGGCCCGGCGGCCGCGCTGGTCGTGGTGGGCAGCAGCCGCCGCTCCTCCAGCAGCGGACGGGCGAAGTCGCGCTTGTACCGGTCGATGGTGCGGTCGTCGCAGGCCACCAGGGACGCGTCCAGCTCCGTCCCCACCCGGTTCATCAGCTCGTGCAGCAGCACCGCGATGTAGGTGCTCTTCCCCGCGTTCTTCGCGCCGACGAGCGCGACGATGCGCCCCGGGGAGTCGCAGTAGGCCGCGGGCAGCGGGTTGTGGCACTCGGGGCAGACGCGGTTGCCCGTCTCCTGCCCGCAGTCCGGGCACGCCGCGCGGGTGCGCCGCCCGCTCGCCGAGAACACCGGCGGCAACGACGCCCCGGCCGTGGACCCCAAGTACGCGGCGAGCGTCTCGTCCAGGACCGGCGCGCACCCGGGCCGCCGCCCCGCGCCACCCCGGCAGCGGAACCGCAGCTCGTGCACCGGCACGACGGCGAAGCAGTACGGGCACGTCAGCCCCTGCCGGGCGCGCGCGCCGGGAAGCGGAACCCGCGACGTCAGCGACACGGCCTCACTCCTCTTGGCGTGCGGTCGGCAGAGCTATCGGTGGACGTGGAGTTGGCGCACCGGGGGGTCGCTCAACTCGATGACATCATCATCGGCGAAGCACCGCACCCAGTACGGGCCGGACGCCGACGGCGCCGGCACCGACACCTCGCCCGGCACCGGCACCTCCGTCCACGCGCCGATCGGCTCCCCGTCGTCCGGACGGTACGGCATGACCCGCCCCGGGCGCAGCACCATCGTCAGACGCCCGATCCGCGTGGGCTGCGACGCGGACAGCCGGACGGTCAGCGCCCGCCGCCACGGGGGGCCCGTCCGCTCCACCTGATAGCGCACGACGGTCCGCGCCGGCACCTCGACGGTCGCCGCCGCCCCGGTGACGCGGGTGCCGCCGACCGTGCAGGCGGACGCCACCGACAGCGCCGCGGGCTCGTCCTCGGGCACCGGCACGCGGACTCCGCCCTGCGCGTCGTAGGCCGCCCGCGTCACGATCTCGCGCCGCCCCCCGCCGCCGTCCGCGGCGACGCCGTCCGCGCCGATGCGGCACGTCAGCTCCACCTCCGGGACGTCCGGCGGCCACTCGAACCCCAGGTGCACGTGCGCCCCGCGCCGTTCGGCGACCAGGCGGCGCGGCGGCGGCAGGTGGACGTGCCGGTGGTGCGCGCCGATCGCGGCCGTGTCCTCCGCCACCGTCACCGCGAGCAGCCAGCCGCCCACGCCGGGCCGCACGGCGAACCCGCCGCCCGGCGCCGGCACGGCCGTGAGGCGGCGTCCGGCCCGCCGCGCCTCCTCCGCCGGCAGCACCGCGCTGCGCGGCCAGGGCGGCGGCTCGTCGAGCAGCAGCAGCTCGACCGTCCCGTGGGCCGGCGGCGCGAACCGCACCAGCAGCGTCCCCGGGTCATGGGGATCGGGAGCGACGCTCATCTCGTACACCGGGGCGGGCGGCGGGCTGGGGGTCACCGAGACCCGCACCCCCGGCGTGACGACCTCGCGGCCGTGCGCGTCGAGGTACACGGCGCAGACGCGGTAGTGGTGGGTCTTGCCGTTGGGCACCCGCTCCCGGAACCCGTCGCGGCCCGCGGGCACGAGACGGCCGGCGCGCATGACCAGCACGCGCGCCGCCTCGGCCGGGCACCGCCACCGCCCGGTCACCGCGCCGTCGCCGGGCAGCAGCTCCACCTCCGACGGCTCGGGCCGGACGATCACCGGACCGGCCACGGCCGGCGCGGCGGCGGCCTCGCCGCGCACCGCGACCACGCCGTAGTACAGCGGGACGTTCACCGGCGGATGCTCGTCCACCGCCCGCGGCGCCGGATCCGCGGGAGACGACCCCGGCGCCCCCGGATCGGCCAGGACGTCCCCGTCGGCGGCGTCGCGCGGCGGACGGTCGCGCCGCCGGACCACCCGGTACGCCACCTCGCCCGCCGTGGACGGCGACGGCCGCCACGACAGCCGCACCGCCGCGCCCTCCACGTCGGCGCGCAGCGACGGCACCGGGCGCGGCGCCAGCCGCCGCTGGTGCTCGCGCGCCCCGGGCAGGTCGCCGACCAGCCGCAGCGCGTCGGCCAGCAGAAGCCAGGCGCGGTCCGGATCGTCCTGCTCGGCGGCGGCCTCCCGCAGCCGCACCGCCGTGGCCAGCCGCTGCCGCGCCTCGGCGGCCAGCAGGTCCGCCTCCTCGTCCGGCTCGTCCCCGCCCGCCGCGGCGGCCGATTCGGCGAGCTGGGCGGCGGCGTGCACGTCGCCCGCGTCCAGCAGCGCCCGCAGCCGGCCCGCCAGGCCGCCGCGGGGCCCGCTCTCGCGCACCACCGCGAACACCAGGCGCCGCGCGTCCTCCGGCTCGACGCCGAGGTCCTCGACGGCGTGCCGCAGCAGCGCCCGCTCGGACGCCCGCTGCCGCAGCCGCTCGCGCAGCCGGTCCGCCAGGTCGTAGAGCAGCAGTTCGTCCAGGTCGGCGCCGGACCGCAGCGCCGCCGCGACGGTGTCGGCGTGGGTGGTGCTGGAGTCGCGGCTGCGCCGCGCCCACCGCGCCACGACGGCCGACACGGCGGCCTCGTCCAGCCGCAGCGTGCCGCCCCGCGACGCCGGGGCCGCGAACCCGCCCAGCACCCGCATCGGACCGGCCAGGTTCCCGCCGAACACGAAGTCGGCCAGGTGGCGGCGGCCCAGCACCTCCAGCGACTCGCGCACCTTGCGGTAGGCCGGGTACGGCGGCGCGGTCGGCAGCGCGTCGGGCTCGCGGACCTCGATGCG
The DNA here is from genome assembly GCF_001552235.1 of Actinomadura rubrobrunea NBRC 15275. Lineage (NCBI taxonomy): Bacteria > Bacillati > Actinomycetota > Actinomycetes > Streptosporangiales > Thermomonosporaceae > Actinomadura > Actinomadura viridilutea. The sequence goes on from NZ_BCQU01000036.1 coordinate 41,461, forward strand.
GTCCCGGCGGGCCTGCTCGGCCAGCTCCTCGCGCGGCACCCCGCTGGTGCGGGCGATGCTCTCCAGCTCGGCGGGCGTCACCATCCGCGCGGCGCCCGCCGCGTCGGCCAGGCGGGCCCGCGCCTGCTCCCGGCGCCGCCGGGCGCGCTCCCGCCCGCCGCGCAGCCGCTCGTTCAGCGGACCCAGGTCGCCGCGCTCGGCCGCGGCGAACACCGGCGCCAGCTCGCGGTGCTCGGCCTCCAGCCGGTCGATGAGGCGGCGGTACTTCAGCTGGCCGCGCGAGCGCCGCCAGCACTGCCGCACCAGCCTGACCTGCGCGGCAACCGCGTCCGGGTCCAGCCGGTCCGGCAGGGCGTAGCGCAGCCTCAGGTCCTCCGGCGGCTGGTCGCCGGCCGCGCGGGCGGGCTCCAGAACCTCCCGCTGATAATCCTCGTCGAAGCCCACCGCGGGGCGCCTCCTCGCTCCGCGGCGTCAGCTCACCCGCACCCGCGACAGGGCCCGGCGCGACTTCTCGACCTCCTCCTCGGACATGCCGCCCACGTCGATCTTCAGCTCCAGCGTGTCGCCGCTCTCCTTCTCCACGGCCGTCACGTTCAGCAGGCCGGAGGAATCCAGCGCGAAGGTCACCTCCACTGGCCAGCCGGCCTTCTTGCCCGGCGGGATGCGCACCTCCCCGGTGGCGATCTCGTTGTTGTCGGCCAGCTCGGGGGACTCCACGCTGCCCGCCTGCTCCATCACGCGGATGTCGGCGGCGGTCTGGTCGTCGTGGACGGTGAAGAAGTCCTCCGTCTTGGCGGCGGGCAGCTCGTCGTTGGCGTGCACCAGGTGCGCCACGTGCTCGGCGCCGGTCTCGCGGTCCACCACCACGATCCCGAACGCGCGCGAGGCCACCGTCTTGATCTGCCGCCCGGCGATCTGCCGCTTCTGCTCGGCGGTCAGGCCCGCGCGGTCGGCCATCTCCTCGGCGCGGTCGGCGGCGCCCTCGGCCACCAGCCGCCGGTAGGTCTCCTCGAACGCGTACAGGGCCGCGCCCTTGGCCACCGCCAGGTCCGGGTCCTGCAGCCGGGGCGTCAGGCCGAGCTCGGTCTCCAGCCGCGCCGCCACGACGGGCATCTTGGTCGACCCGCCCACCAGCACCAGCTCGTCGTAGTCGGTGATCCCCTTGTCGGCCGCGACCGCCAGGGTCCGCCCGGTGATCTCGATGGTGCGGTCGAGCAGGTCCTTGGTGAGCTCCTCCAGCTTCTCCCGGGTCACCTCGACGGTGGAGACGCGCCCGTCGTGCATGACGCGGACGGTGTGGGAGGTGCGGGCGCTCAGCGCCTTCTTGGCCTCCTCGGCGTCGCGCCGCAGCTGCTGCTCGGTCTGCCGGTCGTCCAGCGGGTCGCCCGCGTCCGGGTGCTCGGCGCGGAACCGCTCGGCCAGGTACTCCACCAGCCGCGCGTCCCAGTCGGCGCCGCCCAGCTCGTGGTCGCCGTCGGTGCACACCACCTCGATGTGGCCGCCGCGCAGCGCGATCACGGTGGTGTCGAACGTGCCGCCGCCCAGGTCGTACACCAGGATGGTGCGGTCGGCGTCGGGGTTGAGCACCCCGTAGGTGATCGCCGCGGCGATCGGCTCGGACAGCACGTCGATGACGTTCAGCCCGGCGATCCGCCCCGCCTTGCGGGTGGCGTCGCGCTCGGCCGCCCCGAAGTAGGCGGGCACGGTGATCACCACGTCGCGCGCCTCCTCGCCGGTGGTGGTGCGCGCGTCGGTGGCCAGCTTGAGCAGGATGAACGCGCTCAGCTCCTCGGGGGTGTAGTCGAACCCGTGGATGGTGCGCGTCACGTCGCGGCCCATGTCCCGCTTGATCAGGCTGACCACGTTCTCCGGCTCGAGCACCGCGGTGTCCTTGGCGGTGGCGCCGACGATCACGTTGTCGCCGCTTTCGAAGTACACCACCGAGGGCGTGGTGTCCGTGCCCTCCAGGTTGCGCAGGACGGTGGGGCGCCCCACGTCGTCGACGCAGGCGATGCAGGAGTAGGTGGTTCCCAGGTCGATCCCGTAGACGGCCATGTCCTCTTCACCTATCGCTACCTGGTCCGGGCGCGCCGCTCGCGGTGGCGCGGCGGGCGCGGGACGCGGAGGGCGGCGTGGACGATGCGGTTGACGTGGTCGCCATCGTCTCGCCCGCCCCGGCCTCGCGTCGATGACTTTGCCGACTTGTTGGATCAGCGGCCGCGTCCGGCTCCGGACCGGCGGCCGGTCCGGGCGCCGGGGCCGGTTCGGGCGCCGGATCCGGCGCCTTGGCGACGCACACCTCGGCCTTGCGCACCACCCGGCCGCCCCGCTCGAACCCGTCCGTCCGCGCCCACAGCACGGTGCCCGCCAGCGCCGGGTCGGCGACGCGCTCGACCGCCACCGGGCGGTGCCGCGCCGCGTCGAACGGCTCCCCGGGCTCGACGGTGAAGCGCTCGACGCCCGAGCGGGCCAGCGCGTCGGCGATCTCGTCGGCCACCGCCTCCAGCAGCGCGGCGGCGTGCGCGGGGTCGGGCGGGTCCGGCTCGGCCCACCGGCGCGCCTCCCGCCGGGCCTGGTCGTGCAGCCGGTAGAGCGCGGCGCGCAGCGGCTCGAGCGCCGTCTCCAGCTCGCCGCGCCGCAGCCGCTCGTTCTCCTCGTGCAGGCGGTCGATGACGGCCTCGCGGTGCGCGGCCCGCTCGTGCTCGCGGTCGAGCCGCGCCGCCAGCGCGGCCAGGGCGTCGCGGATCCCGGCGATCGCGTCGCCGTCCGCCACGACGGCGTCCGTCCCGGGGACGGCCGCCACGGGGATGTCGTGCCCGTCGCCCTCGGCGGGCGGACGCGCCGGTTCCGCGGGGGCCTCGCCGGAGGCCTCGTTTACTGGGCGACCCGGAGCACTCGACACGTGCAGTAACCCTAACGGCCCCCAGGCGGCGAGGGTAGGTCCGCCGTTGACCTTCCCTAAACGTGCCGTTGACCGGCCTCGTCATAGGTTTGCCCTACCTCCACCTGTTTGTCGGCTTTGACATGCGGCGGTAACACAGCCGAAACGCCGCTTCCGCACCCTGAACGGACCGTGTTCCGAACACAGGAGGTGGGCCATGTTGCTGCGGATACGCGTCCGGCTGCCGGATCGTCCCGGCTCGCTGGGCAGAGTGGCGCGGATTCTGGGAGCGGCGGGCGCCGACGTGGTGCAGATGGCCGTCCTGGAACGCGACGGCGGACGTGCCTTGGACGACTTCACCGTGCTCTGGCCCGCGGAGGCGGGGTTCGGGCGGCTGGCGGACGGGCTGGGGTCGGTGCCGGGCGTGCAGGTGATCGGGATGTGGCCGACGGTGGAGCCGCAGGGCGCCTACCCGGACGCGGCGCTGATCGGGCAGCTGGCCGCCGCGCCCGAGCGCGGCCCGGTGACCTTGGTCGACGCCGTGCCGGCACTGCTCAGCGCGGACTGGGCGGGCCTGGCCGCGGGCGGCCCGGACGGCCACGCGCTCGTGCACTGCAGCCTGGCCTGCGGGACGACGCCGGAGCTGCCGGACCTGCACCCGGTGCGGGCGCGCGCCTTCGCCCTGGACGACGGCACCCAGTTCGCGATCTGCCCGATCGCCGGGGCCGGCGGCGGGGACCCGCGGGTGCTGGTGGTGGCGCGGACGGGCGCCCCGCCGTTCCACCGCACGGAGGTGTTCCGGCTGGAGCAGCTGGTGAGCGCGGCCGAGGCGGTGCTCGGCGTCCGAGGGACCGGGACAAAAGACCCAGACCTGGTGCGAACGTCTTAATTGGGAGGAAACCAACTAGATATCAACGGCGTCTAAGGTGTTCGAACGGCCCGACGATGCGGCGGCGCGGTCGCATCGCCGGGCCGTTCTCATGGCCTGCTGCTCTCGCCCCCTGCCCAGTGCCCGCCGCGCCTGGTCGTCGGAACGCCGGGCGGCGGCAAGACGGCCCTGTTCCCCGCGGCGCGTCGAAGGCCGTACCGTACGGCGATGGCGGACGGTGAAAAGGGGGTTTCGATGCTGCTCGCCGAGGAACGCGCCGAACTGTGCCGGATCGGCCGGCAGATGGCCGCCGGCGGCCTGGTGGTCGGGTCCGCCGGCAACATCAGCGTGCGCTCCGGCGACCTGGTGGCCGTCACCCCCGGCGGGATGATGCTGGACCGCATGTCTCCCGAGGACTGCCCGGTGCTCGACATGTCAGGCCGGCCGGTGGAGGGGCGGCGGGCGCCGTCCTCGGAGACGCCCATGCATCTGGCCGTCTACGAGGAGTCCGGCGCATCGGCGGTCGTGCACACCCACTCCACCTACGGGGCCGTCGTCGCCTCCACCATGACCGAGCTGCCCCCGATCCACTACACGACTCTGCTGCTGGGCGGGGTGGTGCGGGTCGCCGAGTACGCCACGTACGGCACGGCCGAACTGGCCGCCAACGTGCGCAAGGCCCTGGAGGGCGGCAGGCGGGCCGCGCTGATGGCCAACCACGGCGGCGTCACCCTCGGCGGGGACCTGGACGAGGCGTACGAGAACGCCCGGCTCCTGGAGTGGCTGTGCGGGGTGTACGTACGGGCCAAGATGATCGGCGAACCGCGCATCCTCACCGAGGAGGAGCTGGCCAAGGCGGCCGAGCGCGGCCTGCGCCCGCCGGAGTACCCGCGCCGGGAGGCGTGACCGGACCAGGGCCGCCCCGCCCTTGGGTCAGCGGCGGCATCCGTGTCAGGCTGCGAGTATGCCGAGGCTTCCGCAGGACGTCGCCTGGCGGCGGCTCATCTCCGTCCCGGTCGTCCGCCTGGCGACCGTGGACGAGCACGGGCGCCCCCACCTGGTCCCGGTGACGTTCGCCGTGCGTCACGCCGTCCTGTACACCGCCGTCGACCACAAGCCCAAGCGGTCCCGCGACCTGCGCCGCCTGGCCAACATCCGCGCCAACCCGCACGTCTCGCTGCTGGCCGACCATTACGACGACGACTGGGACCGCCTGTGGTGGGTGCGCGCCGACGGCCACGCCCGCGTCATCGACGACCCCGCCGCCATGGCCGACCCGATCGCCCTCCTGCGCGACCGCTACGCCCAGTACCGCGACCGGCCGCCGCAGGGCCCCGTCATCGCCGTGACCATCGACGCCTGGACCGGCTGGGCCGCCTCCGACTAGCTCAGTCCCAGGCCCGTCCCAGGCGCGCCAGGCGGTCGGCGTACTCGATCCGCTCCGCCCACTCGGCGGGCCAGGCGTCCATGCCCAGGTGCGCGCCGGCGAACGCGCCCGCCAGGCACGCGATCGAGTCGGAGTCCCCCGAGCTGGCCGCGCCGCGCCGGATCGCCGCCACCGGGTCGTCCGGGAACATCAGGAAGCACAGCAGCGCCGTGGCCAGGGCCTCCTCGGCGACCCATCCCTCGCCGGTCGCCGCGCAGGGGTCGGCGGCGGGGTCGGGCGCGCGGAGGGCGGCCTCCAGGCGGTCCAGCGCGTCCAGGCACTCGTCCCAGCCCCGCGCGATGAACTCCTCCGGGCTGTCGGCGCCCGCCCGCCGCCACAGCTCGCCCAGCCACCGCTCGTGGTACACGGTGCGCCGGACGCGGCAGCGCTCCCGCAAGGCCGACGGCAGCTCCTTGGGCGTCACCAGGTCGCGCCGCAGCCACCACACCGCGTACGCCGTCAGCTCGCTGGCGGCCAGGCCCGTGGGGTGGCCGTGCGTCAGCGCCGCCTGCAGCTGCGCCGCGCCCGACCGCTGCTCGTCCGTCAGCCCCGGCACGAGCCCGACCGGCGTGACGCGCATGTTCGCGCCGCAGCCCTTGGAGTCGTGGACCGTCGCCTCGACCCAGGGGTGCCCTTCGGCGAGCCCTCCGATGGCCCGCATGCACGTGTTGCCCGGGGCCCGGTTGTTGTCGGGGCTGCGCGCCCAGTCGATGAACCGCCGCCGCCACAGCGGCTCGATCAGCTCGGGGGTGAGCGACGCGTCGCCCGGCGCGTCGAGCAGCCCTTCGCCCACGGCCAGGCCCATCTGCGTGTCGTCGGTGACCAGCGCCGGATCGCCCGGCAGCTCGCGCGGCCCGTCCGGCCCGTACCGCTCGGCGATCCGCCGCATGTCCAGGAACTCGGTGTCCTTGCCCAGCGCGTCCCCGTACGCCAGCCCGAACATGCTTCCGCTCGCCCGTCGCGTCACTGCCGCTCCTCGTCGTCGATTCCGCCTTCCGCATTGTGGCGGACGCCCGGCGCGCGGCGCACAGCGTCAGCGCGCGGCGGACAGTGTCAGTGCGCGGCGGACAGTGTCAGTGCGCGGCGCGCCGGTAGGCGGCCGGGGTGATCCCGTAGCAGCGGACGAACCAGCGGGTCAGGTGGCTCTGGTCGGCGAATCCGGTGGCCGCGGCGACCTCGGCGATCGGGTCGCCGCGGGCGATGAGGCGGCGGGCGGCGCGCAGCCGGAGCTGGCGCTGGTAGTCGCTCGGCGCCATCCCGTAGGCCCGCCGGAACGCCCGGTAGAGCGCGAACCGGCTGCATCCGGCCTCGCGCGCCAGCTCCTCGGCCGAGATGTCGTCGAGAAGGCCGTCGTGCAGCCGTTCGCGGGCCCGTTGGACCACGCGCGCGTCGGCGCGCGACGGCGAGGGCGCGGTCACTCGGCCGGAACCGACGGCGGCGCGGCGCACCATGGACGCCACCGTCGCGGTCAGCAGCTCGTCGCGCCGCAGCCGCGACGCGCCCCCGGCCAGGGCGCGGTGCAGCGCCCGCAGGTCCCGCGCCAGCACCGGATCCTCCACCACCGGCGACGCGAACAGCGGCAGCCCGGTCGGACGGCCGGTGATGTCGGCGAGCACCTCGCCGACCAGGTCGGGTCCCAGGTGGACGATCCGGTAGATGAACCCGGCCCGGTCCGCGGGGCCGCCGTCGTGCGCGTCGTCGGGGTTGAACGCCATGACCATCCCGGCCGCGCTGGTGTGGGCGGCGCCGCGGCAGCGGAACGCCTGCCTGCCCTCCTCGGTGACGCCGAAGGAGTACGTCTCGTGGCTGTGCCGGTGGTAGGAGCGCCGTTCGAAGCGGGCGTGCATGGCCTCGAGCGGCCGGTCGCCGTCGCGCCAGTAGCGGGTCCATTCGCCGCTCACGCGCACGAGCGTACAAGACGCGCCCGGAGCCCCGTCGCGACCATGACGCCCATGCGCGTCACCACCAAGATCGCCATCGTGGTGCGGGACGACCTGGCCGCCTGGCAGCGGCTGAACGTCACCGCGTTCCTGGCCGGGGCCGTCGCCGCCGGGCATCCGGATCTGATCGGCGAGCCGTACGAGAACGCCTCCGGCGACCGCTACCTGCCGATGTTCCGCCAGCCCGTCCTGGTGTACGCGGGCACCGGCGAGGACCTCGCCCGCGTCCACGCCCGGGCCCTGGCCCGGGAGGTGAGCATGGCCGTGTACATCGAGGACATGTTCAAGACCGGCAACGACGTCGACAACCGCGCCACCGTCCGCGCCGTCGCCGCCGAGGAGATGCCGCTGGTCGGCCTCGGCCTGTACGGGCCGAAGAACCCGCTGGACAAGATGCTCAAGGGGCTGGCGCTGCACCCGTGATCCCGACGAGCTCGGCCAGCCGCCGCCGATGCGCCGCCGGGGAGCCGAGCAGCTCCCGCGAGGACGCGGCCCGCTTGAAGTACAGGTGCGCGTCGTGCTCCCAGGTGAACCCGATGCCGCCGTGGAGCTGGACGGTCTCGGCGGCGACCCGGAAGAACGCCTCCGAGCAGTACGCCTGGGCCAGCGCGGCGGCGACGGGCAGCTCCTCGGGGGCGCCGTCGGCGACGTCCGCGGCGTGCGCCACTGCCGACCGGGCCGACTCCACCAGCACGAACATGTCGGCGCACCGGTGCTTGACGGCCTGGAAGGAGCCGATCGGACGGCCGAACTGGCGGCGCACCTTGACGTACTCCACCGTCATCTCCAGCGCCCGCTGCATGCCGCCCAGCTGCTCGGCCGCCAGCGCCACCGCCGCCAGGTCCATGACGCGCGGGTCGTAGGCACCCACCGGCCGGGCCGGGGCGCCCCGGAACTCCAGCCGGGCCATCTTGCGCGTCTGATCGAGCGTGGGCAGGGGCGTCCGGGCGAGTCCGTCGGCGTCGCCGCGCACGGCGAACAGCGCGCGCCGGCCCTCGCGGTCGGCCACGACCAGGATGAGGTCGGCGATGCCGCCGTCCAGCACGTACGTCTTGGCGCCGTCGAGCACCCAGCCGCCCGGCGCGGGGCGGGCCGCCGTCCGCACGCGGTCGGGGTCCCAGCGCTCGTCCTCCATCCACGCCAGGGCGGCGATGGCGCTCCCGTCGGCGATGCCCGGAAGCAGGTCGCGGGCGGCGTCCTCGTCCCCCGAGCCGAGCAGCGCGTACCCGGCCAGCACCACCGAGGACAGGAACGGCGCGCACACCAGCGCCCGCCCCATCTCCTCCATGACGACCGCCAGTTCCCGCATCCCGTACCCGGCGCCGCCGAACCGCTCCGGGACGGCCAGCCCCTGCAGCCCGAGCTGCCCGGCCATCTGCGCCCAGATCCGCGGGTCGTAGCCTTCGTCCGTCGCCATGAGCCGCCGCACCCGCGCGCTCGGCGACGCGTCGGCGAAGAACCGCCGCAGCGTGTCCCGCAGCTCCCGCAGCTCCTCGGTGGCGTCCGGCCCCATCCCGCCAGCCTCCCAACCAAACGCATGCTTGGTACCGGTCCCCATCCTGCCCCAGGGACGCGGGCGGGCACCAGAGCCGGGCGCGAGCCCGCTGGCCAGGGGCATGCTCGCCGGCACCCGCAGCCGCGGCGGCGGCAGGCACACGCTGCGCGCCCGCACCGACCGGTACGCCGAGCTCCTCTACACCGACGAGAGCGACTTCGACATCGCGGACGCGGTGCGCGCGGTCGCCGGCGAACGGGGCGTCACGATGGCGCGGGTCGCGCTCGCCTGGCTGCTCGACCGGCCGGGCGTCGTCTCGCCGATCATCGGGGCGGGCGAGGTCGCGCACCTCGCCGAGGCGGTCGCCGCGACCGGGCTGACGCTCACCGACGAGGAGAAGGCCCGCCTGGAGGCGCCCTACCGCCCCCACCCGATCAGCGGCCACGAGTGACGCGCCGCCGCCGGCGCGGCGCCGGGAGCGGGCCGCCGCCGCTCCCGGGCGCCGGCGTCGGCCGGTCAGGGGGCCCAGTCGTGCGGGCCGAGGACGAAGCCCGCGTCGCCGCACCGCAGGTGGTTCACGGCCAGCAGGTGCGCCAGGGCCGCCCGGATGTCCTCCTCGGGCCCGCCGATCAGCCGGTTCAGCGTGGCCAGGTCGGCGGTGGCGCCGTCCTTGTCGATCTCGGCGACCGTCTCGTACACCACGAGCTCGAAGTCGCTCAGTTCCTGGACGTCGCCGCGTCGCTCCTCCATGTCGGCCCCATGCCCCCTGCGCGGCGGTTCAGACACGGGCGCCGGGCCCGTCTCACCCGTAGCGGTCGAGCTCGTGGAAGAAGTTCGGGACCGTGTGCAGCCGGCCGGCGGCGGCGACGTGCTCGTAAACCTGCAGCGCCACGGCCAGGTCGAGGACGCCCAGGCCGAACGGGGAGAAGATCACGGGCCGGTCGGCGGGCGGGACCAGGGCGCCGGTCAGCACGTCGTAGAGCGTCCCGGCGACGAAGCCGCGGTGCCCGACGCGCTGCTCGGTCAGGTGCGGGGAGGTGCCGGCCTTCAGGCAGTGGTCGACGTCGTCCACGACGTTCCACGCGGACAGGATGATCTCCGGGGACAGGTCGCGCAGGGAGATGTGCAGCACCAGCGGCGCGTGCGCGAACCAGGCGGGGTCGGCGACGTGCGGCTCGCCCGCCACGGTCGCGAAGACCACCAGGTCGCAGGAGCGGATCAGGTCCTCGGCCCGGTCGTGGACGGTGACGGCGGACTCGCCCGCGCGGTCCAGGTAGCCGCGGAAGCCCGCCGCGTGCACCGGGGACAGGTCGTGCACCGCCACCTCGTCGAACGCGAACCCGGCCGCCCGCAGGTAGGTGTGCACGTAGCGGGCGATCAGCCCGGCGCCGACGAAGCCCGCGCGGCGCGGGCGGGCGGCGCCGCGCGCGTCGGCGAGCCGGGTCGCGGCCAGCGCGGCGGACCCGGCGGTGCGCGCCGCGCTGATGATCGAGCTTTCCAGGCAGGCGAACGGGTAGCCGGTCTCGGCGTCGTTGAGGACGAGCACGGCCGACGCGCGGGGCAGCCCGTCCGCCACGTTCTCCGGGAAACTGGCGATCCACTTGATGCCGTGCACCTCGCCGAGCGAGGCGGGCAGCGCGATGATCCGCGCGGACGGCCGGTCGGGGAAGCGGAGGAAGTAGGAGTCGGGGTTGACGGTGGCGCCCTCGCCGTGCCGCCGGTAGGCGGCCTCGACGGTCTCGATGACCTGGCGTTCGCGGCCGCCGAGGGCGTCCGCCACCTGGTCGCCCGGGATCACGGCGAAGGAGGGGGGCTGGGTCATGTGCGGCTCCGTCGCGGGTCGGCGCGGTCGGTGAGCGGGTCGGCGTGGTCGGTGAGCGGGTCGGCGGCGGAGCGGTCGCCGGACGCCGGGCCGGGGAACAGCTCGTCCGCCAGGTCGGGGAAGTGGCGGCGCAGCCAGCGCTCCTCGTACAGCGAGTCCAGATAGCGTTCGCCCAGGTCGGGCGCTATCGCGACGGCGACCGGGTCGGCGCCGGGATACTTGGCGGCCAGCCACCGCTCGGCGCCCGACACCACGGTGCCGGTGGAGCCGCCGAACAGGAATCCGCGCGCCGACAACCGGTGGACGGTGCGGATGGTGTCGGTCTCCGGCACGTGCACCACGTCGTCGATATAGGACTCGTCGACCAGCGGCGGGCGGCTGCTCGTGCCCAGCCCGGGCACCAGGCGCCGCCCGGGGGCGCCGCCGAAGGTGACCGAGCCGACCGCGTCCACCGCCACGATCGTGACGGGGCGCCGCCGCTCCCGGAAGTAGCGCGCGCAGCCCATGAGGGTGCCGGTGGTGCCCGCCCCGACGAACAGCACCTCCAGGCCCGGGAAGCCGCGGTCGATCGCGGGCGCGGTGCCGCGGTAGTGCGCCAGCCAGTTGTTGGGATTGGCGTACTGGTTGAGCCACAGGTAGCGGTCGTCGGACGCGCACAGCTCGCGCACGTAGGAGATGCGGCTCTCCAGGTAGCCGCCCGCCGCGTCGGGCCGGGAGACCACCCGGACCTCGGCGCCGAGGGCCCGCATCAGCCGCATCGTCGCGGGGTTGCAGCGCGGGTCGGTGACGCAGAGGAACCGGTGGCCGCGGGCCGCGGCGATGACGCTGAGCGCCACGCCCAGGTTGCCCGAGGACGACTCCACCAGGACCGAGTCGGGGGTCAGCGCGCCGACCCGCTCGGCCGCGTCGACCATCTCCGCGGCCGCCTTCAGCTTGACCGACCCGGCGAAATTGAAGCCCTCGCACTTGAGGTAGAGGGGGCAGCCGAGCACCGGCCGGAGGTCCACGTAGAGATCTTCGACATTGAAGTCCTGCGGCGAGCTGATGATGGGCACGCTGCCACCCTCGAACAAATGGCATTTGGCGGTTCGGCGGAGCCCCCGGGAACCGCGCCGAATTTCCCGGAATGGCTTTCGTCGCTCCCGAGCCCCCCGAATCCGCGCCAAGGCGCCGGGGCCCATGGCGGATCATCACCGTACCTTCGGGCATGTCCCCCCGCAACCCCCTACTTACCGGCGCGTAGCACGGAAAGCGAGAATCTTCGCGGAAGGCGCCATAAGCTGACGTCGCGGTGCTTTTTTGTGATGACGGGAACGACGTCGGACCTCACGGAGAGTGAACATGAGTGCTCGCGGACGGGCCGTCGACCGGCTGCTCACCCTGGACGAGCTGCCCGCGCTGCCGCTCCCCGACGACCAGGCCGAACGCGCCCGGGAGCGCGCGGCCCGGTACGGGATGACGCGCGACCACGCCGTCGAGCTGGGCGAACCCGTCATCGCGCGGGTGGAGCGCCGCGCCGCCGAGGGCGACCGGCTCGCCGTGCGCGACCGCCACCGCCGCCTCACCTACGCCGACCTGGCCGCCGAGGCGCGCCGCCTGGCCGCGCTGCTGGAGCGCTCGGGCGTCGAGCCGGGCACCGTGGTCGGCGTCGGCGGGGAGCGCGGCGCCGCCGTGGTCGCGGCGTTCCTGGCGATCGAACTGGTCGGCGCCCTGTACGTGCCCGTCGACACCGCCTGGCCCGCGGCCCGCGTCCGCGACGTCCTCGACCAGGCCGGAGCCGGCCTCCTGCTCGTCGCCGACGACGCCTCCGCGCGGGGATCGGCGCTGGTCGACGGGGCGCGGGAGGCCGGATGCCGGATCGTCCGGGCGTCGGAGGCGGAGCAGTGCCCGCCCTGGCAAGGGCCCGCCCGGCTCGACTCCCTGGACCAGCCCCGGTACGTGCTGTTCACCTCCGGGTCGACCGGCCGGCCCAAGGGCGCGGTCGTCGAGCACCGCGGCATGGTCAACCACCTGCACGCCAAGATCGTCGACCTGGGGCTGACCGCGGACGACGCGGTGGCCCAGACCGCCCCGCTCGGCTTCGACATCTCGGTGTGGCAGATGCTGTGCCCGCTGCTCGTCGGCGGCCGCGTGGAGGTGGTCGAGGACGAGGCGGCGCACGACCCGGTCGCGTTCGCGCGGGCCGTGGAGCGGCGCGGCATCACGGTCGCGGAGCTGGTGCCCACCATGGTGCGGCACCTGCTGGACGACCTGGCGGCCGACTCCGGCCGGTCCGGCGTGCCGGACGGGCTGCGCTGGATGATCGCCACCGGGGAGGAGCTGCCCGCCGAGCTGGCGCGCCGCTGGCTGGCCGCGGCGCCGCACGCGCGGCTGCTCAACGCCTACGGCCCCACCGAGTGCTCCGACGACGTCACCCACCACGTGGTCACCGAGGGCGACCTGGACCTGCTGCGCCTGCCCATCGGCACGCCGATCGTCAACGCGCGGCTGTACGTGCTGCGCGGCGAGGACGACGGCGCCTGGCGCGCCTGCGACCTCGGCGAGACGGGCGAGCTGTTCGTCGGCGGCGTCTGCGTGGGACGCGGCTACCTGGGCGACCCCGAACGCACCCGCGCCGCCTTCTACCGCGACCCCTTCGACCCGGCGGGACGGCTGTACCGCACCGGCGACGCCGTCCGGCTGCTGCCGCCGGGGGAGGGCGGGGAGGACCGGCCCGTCCTGCAGTACCTGGGCCGCGTGGACCGCCAGGTCAAGATCGCCGGGGTGCGGATGGAGCTGGGCGAGATCGAGGCCGTGCTGCGGCGGCACCCGTCCGTCGGCGCCGCCGCCGTGGTGGTCCACGAGCACCCCGCGCCGCCGCGGCCATAACGCACGGTAATCGCGCCGTCCTTGATCGGTCGCCGTTCTTTGTCACCCGCCGCGCGCCCGGCGGGCGCGGCGCGCGGCGGCGCGGGCGCGCTTTTGTCACGGGCGTGAGCATTTCGCCGGGGCAAGTTCTGCTTTTTGGGGGATTGCCAGTCCGCCGGACGGGCTGGTTGACTGTGGCCCCGCTACTCGGCGGTAGACAAGGTCGGAGGGCGGATCCCCATCCGGGCCGACAAAGCGGCGGCCGCACCTGCCGGCCCGGGCAATCCGGAGCGCGACCGGGACGGCGCGCTCGGTGCACGGGGGCCGGGCCGCGACTCGGGGAAAGGGGACGGGGAACGGCTCGCAACTTCGGTGGTCACTTGTCGCGGAATCGAAATCCCCTCGCGACCGGGAAAGCAATTGCCTGATGTCCTCCATTGAGTACGTGCCACTTTCGGCGGCGCAGCGCGGGGTGTGGTACGCGCAGCAGCTGACGCCCGCGACGCCGATCCACATCGCGCAGTACATCGAGATCGAGGGCCCGGTCGACCACGCGTTGCTCGACCGCGTGGCGCGGGTCGCCGCCCACGAGGCGGAGGCCCTGCACGTGCGCCTGACCGAACGCGACGGGGAGCCCCGCCAGATCCTCGGCCCCGACCCGACGGCGACGATCCCGCTGGTGGACCTGAGCGGCGAGCCGGACCCGCGCGCCGCCGCCGAGGCGTGGATGCGCGCCCGCATGGCCGAGCCGCTGCCGCTGGACGCCGACCGGCTCTACGCGACCGCGCTGCTGCGGCTGTCCCCGGACCTGCACTGGTGGTTCCTCCGCGCGCACCACGTCATCCAGGACGCCTACTCCGGCTCGATCATCAGCCGCCGCGCCGCCGAGGTCTACACCCGGCTGGCCCGCGGCGAGGAGTACGAGCCCGCCCCGCGCGGCTCGTACCGGGAGCTGCTGGCGGAGGAGGCCGCCTACCGCGAGAGCGAGCGCTTCCAGAAGGACCGCGCGTTCTGGATGGAGCGGTTCGCCGACCGTCCCCTGGCGGCGAGCCTCGCCGACGGGATGGCCGAGCCGACCGCCGACTACCTCAGCCGCGTCGCCGCCCTGCGGCCGGACGAGGCGGCGCGGCTGGCCGCGGGGGCGCGGCGGTTGCGGACCGCGACGCCCGCGCTGGCGATCGCCGCGACCGCCGCGTACGTGGCGCGAATGACCGGCGTCGACGACGTGATCCTGGGCCTGGCGGTGACCGGCCGCGCCACGCGCCTGGCGCGGGAGACGCCGGCGATGATGTCCACGGTCCTCCCGCTGCGGGTGGCCGTCCGCCCGGACATGACCGTCGAGGAGCTGGTGCGCACGACCGCGCGGACCGCCGCCCGGGTGCTGCGCCACCAGCGCTACCGCCGCGAGGACCTGCTGCGCGACCTGCGGCTGCTGGGGGAGCGGCGCCGCCTGTACGGCCCGGTCGTCAACATCATGGCGTTCGACAACCGGCTGGACTTCGCGGGCCTGCCCGCGCGGGTGCACGCCCTCACCACCGGCCCGATCGACGACCTGTCGATCAACATCTACGACAACCTCGACGGCTCCGGCATGCGGGTCGACTTCGAGGCGCACCCGGACCTCTACACCCCCGAGGAGGTCGCCGCCCACCACGACCGGTACCTGCGCCTCCTGCGGCGGCTGGCCGAGGCCGATCCGGCGACGCGGCTGGACGAGGTGGACCTCCTCGACGCCGCGGAACGGGCCCGCGTACTGAAGCAGGGGACCGGCACGGCCCTGCGCGTGCCCGACGCGTTGGCGCCGCAACTGGTGGAGGCGCAGGCGGCCCGCACGCCCGACGCGACCGCCGTCGCCCACGGCGGGACGACGGTGACGTACGCGGAGCTGAACGCGCGGGCCAACCGGCTGGCCCGGCACCTGATCGAGCGGGGCGTGGGCCCTGAGGACGTCGTCGGGCTGGCGCTGCCGCGCGACGCGGATCTGGTGGCGGCGGCGCTGGCGGTGCTGAAGGCCGGGGCCGCGTACGTGCCGATCGATCCGGCCTACCCGGCCGAGCGCATCGCGTTCATGCTGGACGACGCCGCGCCCGCCTGCGTCCTGACGACCCGCGGCACCCGCCTGCCGGAAGGGGCGCCGCGCATTGAAGTGGACGCGCTGACGCTGACCGCGTACCCCGCGGACGACGTCACCGACGCCGACCGGGTCCGGCCCCTGCGTCCCGACAACGCCGCCTACGTCATCTACACGTCGGGGTCGACCGGCCGTCCCAAGGGCGTGGTCGTCTCGCACGCGAACCTGGCCGACTTCTGCGCGGGCAGCGCGGCGTTCTACGGCCCCGACCGGCTGCGGCGCGTGCTGTTCTCCACGTCGCTGAACTTCGACGTGTCGGTGTTCGAGTGGCTCGTCCCGCTCACCGTGGGCGGCCGCGTCGAGGTGGTGCGGGACCTGCTGGAGGTCGCCGAACGAGGCGGCTGGGAGGGGACGCTGGTCAGCGGCGTCCCGTCCGTCCTGGCGGTGCTGCTGGCCCGCGACGGCCTGCGCCTTCGCGTCGACGACCTGGCGTTCGGCGGCGAGGCGCTGCCGCCGAGGCTGCTGCGGGACGCCCGCGAGCGCGTGCCCGGCGTCCGCGCCTCCAACATCTACGGACCGACCGAGGCGACCGTCTTCGTCACCGGCTGGTTCGACGACGGCAACGCCGAGGGCGCGGCGCCGATCGGCGGTCCGGTCGCCAACACGCGGCTGTTCGTGCTGGACGCGGCGCTGCGTCCGGTCCCCGCGGGCGTGCCGGGCGAGCTGTACGTGGCGGGGGACGGGCTGGCCCGCGGCTACCTGCGCCGCCCCGGTCTGACCGCGGAACGGTTCGTGGCGTGCCCGTTCGGTCCGCCCGGCGAGCGCATGTACCGGACGGGCGATCTGGTGCGGTGGAACCGCGACGGGCAGATCGAGTACCTGGGGCGGGTCGACGACCAGGTCAAGGTGCGCGGCTTCCGGATCGAGCCCGGCGAGATCGAGGCGGTGCTCGCCCGCCGCCCGGACGTGGCGCGCAGCGTGGTGGTCGCCCGGACGGACGCCGCCGGGGACACCGTGCTGGCCGCCTACGTCGTTCCCGCGCCGGGCGCCGCCGCCCCGGACCCGGCGGACCTGCGGGCGTTCGCCGCCACGGCGCTGCCGGACTACATGGTGCCGTCCGCCGTCGTCGTGCTGGACGAACTGCCGCTCACCCCCAACGGCAAGCTCGACCGCGCCGCCCTGCCCGCCCCCGATCTCACCGCGAGCGCCGGCGGAGGACGCGCCCCGCGCGACGTCCGCGAAGAGATCCTGTGCGGCATCGTCGCCGACGTGCTGGGCGTGGAACGGGTCGGCGTGGACGACGGCTTCTTCGACCTGGGCGGCGACTCGCTGAAGGCCACCCGCGTCGTGGCGCGCGCCCGCGCCGCCCTCGGGGTCGACCTGCCCGTCCGCGCCGTGTTCGAGACCCCGACCGTCGCCGGGCTGGCCGAACGCGCCGCGTCCGAAGCCCGCGCCGAACGCCCCCCGCTGCGGCCCGTGCCCGCCGAGCGCCGCCCCGACCCGCTGCCCGTCTCGTACGCGCAGGAACGCCTGTGGTTCCTGAACCGCCTGGAGGGACCGGCCGCCACCTATTCCATGCCGATCCCGCTGCGGCTGACCGGCCCGCTCGACCACGCGGCCATGCGCGCCGCGCTGCGCGACGTCGTGGCACGGCACGAGCCGCTGCGCACCGTCTTCGGCGACCGGGACGGCCGCCCCTACCAGCGGATCCTCCCCGACGCCGAACCGCGGCTGGAGATCACGCGCGTCCCGGACGGGGGCGACCTGCGCGCCGCCCTGGCCGCCGACGCCGCCCGCGGCTTCGACCTGTCCCGCGACCTGCCCGTCCGCGCCCACCTGTACCGGATCCGCGACGACGAGCACGTCCTGCTGATCGTGCTGCACCACATCGCCGGCGACGGCTGGTCGATGGCGCCGCTGGCGCGGGACGTCATCACCGCCTACCTGGCCCGCCGCGACGGGCGCGCCCCCGACTGGGAGCCGCTCCCCGTCCGATACGCCGACTACGCGCTGTGGCAGCGCGACCTGCTCGGCTCCGAGGACGACCCGGACAGCCCGGCCGCCCGGCAGCTGGAGTTCTGGCGCCGGACGCTCGCCGGCGTGCCCGACGAGATCGACCTGCCGACCGACCGGCCCCGCCCCGCCCGCGCCTCCTACCGCGGCGGCCAGGTCCCCTTCGACGTGCCCGAACGCCTGTACGAGGCGCTCGCCGCCGTGGCCCGCCGCCACAACGTCACCGTCTTCATGGTGCTGCAGGCGGCGCTGGCCGCACTTCTCACCCGCCTCGGCGCCGGCACCGACATTCCGATCGGGACGCCGGTCGCGGGCCGCACCGACCCCAGGCTGGACGATCTCGTCGGCGTGTTCGTCAACACGCTCGTGCTGCGGACCGACACCTCCGGCGACCCCGCGTTCGGCGAGCTGCTGGCGCGGGTGCGGGAGACGGACCTGGCGGCGTTCGCCCACCAGGACGTGCCGTTCGAACGCCTCGTCGAGGTGCTGAACCCGCGCCGCTCCCTCGCCCGGCACCCGCTGTTCCAGGTCATGCTCACCCTGCAGAACAACCCCGAGGCGCAGATCGACCTGCCGGGGCTCAGGGTGGCCGTGGAACCGGTGGACGTCGGCGTCGCCAAGTTCGACCTGGAGTTCCTGCTGGAGCCCTACCGGGACGGTCGCGGCGGGCTCGCCGGGACCATCGAGTACGCCCGCGACCTGTTCGACCAGGCCACCGTCGAACGCCTGGCCGCCTGGTACGTCGACGTCCTCGAGGCCGTCGCCGCCGACCCCGAGACGACGCTCGGGGACCTGCGCCTGCCGGGCGCCGACCGGCTCCGCCGCCCCGCCGCCGGGCCGACCGTCAAGCAGCTCGTGGCGTACGTCGTCCCCGCGCCGGGCCGGACCGTGGACCCCGAGGAGCTGCGCGCCCACGTGCGGGCGCACCTGCCGGAGGCGATGGTCCCGTCCGCCGTCGTCGTGCTGGACGAGCTGCCCCTGACCCCCAACGGCAAGGTCGACACCAAGGCGCTGCCGAGACCGGAGCCGCCGGCCGCGCCGGCCGCCGCGCCCTACCGCGCGCCGCGCGACGGCCGCGAGGAGGCCCTCGCCGCCATCGTCGCGGACCTGCTCGGCGTCGCCCGGGTCGGCATCGACGACGACTTCTTCGCGCTCGGCGGCAACTCGCTGATCGCGATGCGGGTCGTCAGCCGCGTCCGCCGCGTCCTCGGCGTCGAGCTGCCCGTCCGCGCCCTGTTCGAGGCCCCCACCGTGGCCGGCCTGTCCGCCCTGCTCGCCGCCGCCGGCGAGACGGGCCGCCCGCCGCTGGAACGCCGGGAACGGCCGGACCCGGTCCCGCTGTCGTACGCGCAGCGGCGGCTGTGGTTCCTCAACCGCTTCGAAGGCCCGTCGGCGACCTACAACATGCCCGTGGCGCTGCGCATCCGCGGCGCCCTCGACCGCGACGCGCTGCGCGCCGCGCTCGGCGACGTCGTGGCCCGGCACGAGTCGCTGCGCACGATCCTGCCCGACAGCGGCGGAGTGCCGCGCCAGCTCGTCCTCGACCCGTCCGCCGCACGTCCCGAACCGCACGTCGCCGACGTCACCGAGGCCGAACTGCCCGCGCACCTGGCCGCCGCCGCGGGACGACCGTTCGACATCTCCGCCGAGCCGCCGCTGCGCGCCCACCTCTTCCGGCTCGGCCCGGACGAGCACGTGGCGCTGCTGGTGCTGCACCACGTCGCCGG
>NZ_BCQU01000037.1:0-60312 GCF_001552235.1 Actinomadura rubrobrunea NBRC 15275
GGCCGCGTCGTGCTGTTCGACGAGGACGGCGAGCGGGTCGGCGAGGTCGGCGGGATCACGCTGCGGCGCCTCGACGGGGCCGGCGCCCCCGATCCGATCGCCGACGCGCTGTTCGACCTGCGCTGGCGGGAGGCGGCCGAACCCGACCGGGCCGACGCCGCGGACGCCGCCCCCGGCTCGTGGCTGCTGTTCGCCGACGCCGGCGGCGTGGCGGACCGGCTGGCGGCGGGGATCGCCGAGCGCGGCGGCGCCTGCGTGACGGTGCGGGCCGGCGACGGCTACCGGCGGCTCGCCGCCGACCGGTACGAGATCGACCCCTCGAGCCGGGACCAGCTCGCGACCCTCCTGGCGGATCTGCGCGCGACGATGCCCGCCTGCGCCGGCGTCGTGCACGCCTGGAGCCTGGACGGAGGACTCCGCGAAGAGACCGACGCGGAGGACGCGCCGCGGGACACCGGCTGCGTCTCGGTCCTCCACCTCGTCCAGGAACTCGCGGCGGGGGACCGCGACGCGCCGCCCCGGCTCGTCATGGTGACCCGCGGCGCCCAGCCCGCGGGCGGCGAGACGGCCCCGCCCGACCCCGAGCAGGCCCAGCTGTGGGGCCTGGCCAGGGTGATCATGCTGGAGCACCGCGAGCTGCGCCCCCTGATCATCGATCTGGACCCCGACGGCGGCGGCGACGAGGAGCCGGCCGCGCTGCTCGACGCGGTGCTGCGGCCCCGGGACGAGGGCCAGCTCGCGCTGCGCGGCGGCAGGCTGCTCGCGCCGCGGCTGGAACGCTGGAGCGCACCGGCCGAGACCGACGTGGAGTGGCCGCGGCGCCCGTTCGACCCTGCCGTGGACGAAAACCACCGCATCCTCGCGACCCGGCCCGGAATCCTGGGCAGCCTGACCCCGACGCTGTGGAAGCGGACGCCGCCCGGCCCGGGCGAGGTGGAGATCGAGGTCGCCGCGGCGGGCCTGAACTTCAACGACGTCCTCAAGGCCATGGACATCTGTCCCGGAGTGCCGCCGGGGATCGTCCCCCTGGGCGGCGAGTGCGCGGGCACCGTGGTCGCCGTCGGCGACGGGGTCGACACCTGCGCCGTCGGGGACCGGGTGATGGCGGTCGCGCCGTCCAGCATGGCCGCCTACGCGACGACCGCGGCGGAGCTGGTGGCGCCCATGCCGCGCGGCCTGAGCGCCGAGGAGGCCGCGGCGACCCCGATCGCGTTCCTCACCGCCGTCTACGGGCTGGAGTACCTGGCGCGCCTGCGCGAGGGCGAGACGGTCCTCATCCACTCGGCGACCGGCGGCGTGGGCCTGGCCGCCCTTCAGGTGGCGCGCCGCAACGGCGCGGAGGTCTACGCGACCGCGGGCACGGAAGAGAAGCGGGAGCTGCTGCGCTCCCTCGGCGTCCGGCACGTGATGGACTCCCGGTCCCTGCGGTTCGCCGACGAGGTGCGGGAGCTGACCGGCGGCCGGGGCGTCGACGTGGTGCTCAACTCGCTCACCGGCGAGGCGCTGGTCCGCGGCGTGGGGCTGCTGGCGCCGGGCGGCCGGTTCGTCGAGATCGGCAAGCAGGACATCTACGCCGGAAGCAACCTCGGCCTGGGGCTCCTGCGGCACGACCGCACCTTCTTCGCCGTCGACCTGGAACGGACCCTCGCCGAGCGGCGCCCGCTGATCGCCGAACTGTTCGCCGAGGTCGTCCGCGGGTTCGACAGCGGCGACTTCACCGCCCTCCCGGTGACCGGCTTCACCTACTCCGAGGCGCCCGACGCCTTCGCGCACATGGCGCAGGCGCGGCACATCGGCAAGGTGGTGCTGCGGCCCACCGGCGAGGAGACCGTCGCGGTGCGCCCCGGCGACGCCCCGGTCCGGAGCTCGGGGACCTACCTGATCACCGGCGGGCTCGGCGCGCTCGGCCTGGAGACCGCCAGGTACCTGGTGGGCGAGGGCGCCCGCCATCTGGTGCTGCTCGGACGCCGCGGCCCCTCGGACGAGGCGCGGCGGACGATCGCCGAGCTCGCCGACCGGGGCGCGCGGATCGAGGTCCGCAACGCCGACGTCGCGTGCCCCGACGACGTCGCCAAGGTCATGAAGGAGATCGACGCCGCGATGCCGCCGCTGGCCGGCGTCGTGCACGCCGCGGGCCTGCTCGACGACGGCCTGCTGCTCCAGCTCGACCGGGACCGGTTCCGCTCGGTGGCGGCGCCGAAGGTCGCCGGCGCCTGGAACCTGCACCGCGCCACCGTCGACCGGGACCTGGACTTCTTCGTCCTCTTCTCCTCCGCGGCGGCGGTGCTCGGCTCCCCGAGCCAGGGCAACTATGCCGCGGCCAACGCCTTCATGGACGCGCTGGCGCAGCTGCGCCGCGGCCGAGGGCTGCCCGCCATGAGCATCAACTGGGGGCCGTGGTCGCAGATCGGACTGGCGGCGACCCCCGACCGGGGCGGGGCGCTGGCGGCCCAGGGCATCGTCAGCCTGTCGCCGGACCAGGGCGTCGCGACCCTGGACCGGCTGCTGCGCGCACCGACGCCCCAGGCGTGCGTGCTGCCGCTGGACCGGGAGAAGCTGCGGGCCGCCGCCGCCGACGGCCTGCTGCCCGCCCTGCTCACCGATCTCGTGGCCCCCTCGCCCGCGCGGGCGTCGGACGCCCCGTCGCAAGGACGGATTCACCGGCGGCTGCTGGCCGTCGAACCCGGCCGTCGCCGCCGGGCCGTCCTCGTCGAGCACTGCCGGACGGTGGCCGCCCAGGTGCTCAAGCTCGACCCGTCGAAGATCGACGAGACGGCGCCGCTGGCGAGCATGGGCTTCGACTCCCTGATGGCGCTCGAGCTGCGCAAGCGGCTGGAGACGACGCTGCACGTCGAGCTGCCCGCCACCATCGCGTGGCGCTTCCCGACCCTCGAGGCGCTGGTCCCCTTCCTCGCCGAGCGCATGCAGATCGCGCTCGAGGCCGAACCGGCCGCCGACGCATCGGAACCCGCCGACGACGGCGTCCGACCGGCCGCCGGGCACGACGGCGCTCCGCCCGACGGCGCCGGGCTCGACGGCGCCGAACTCGACGGCGCCGAACTCGACGACATCCCCGACAGCGACATCGAGGCGCTGCTGCTCGCCAAGATCCAACAGATCGACGAAGGACGTTGACATGGCTTCGCTGCAGACGACGGCGCCGGGCGGAACCGGGACATCGGCGGCCACGCTCAAGCGCGCGTACCAGACGATCGAGCGGATGCAGCGCACGATCGAAGAGCACGAGCGGGCCCGCACCGAGCCCATCGCGATCGTGGGCATCGGATGCCGCTTCCCCGGCGGGATCACCGACGCCGAGACGTACTGGGAGGTCCTCAGCAGCGGCGTCGACGCCGTCCGGGAGATCCCCGCGGACCGGTGGGACGCCGACGAGTTCTCCACCGACCGGCACGGCCAGCCGGGGAAGATGGCCACCCGGTACGGCGGCTTCCTCGACCGCATCGACCACTTCGACTACGACTTCTTCGGGATCGCGCGGCGCGAGGCCCTCCACATGGACCCGCAGCAGCGGCTGACCCTCGAAGTGGTCTGGGAGGCGCTGGAGGACGCGGGGGTGGCCCCGGCGAGCCTCGCGGGCAGCCGGACCGGCGTCTTCATGGGGGTCTGCAGCAGCGACTTCGCGACGCAGACCCTCCGGCGCCCGCTCGACGTCACCGCCTACTCCAGCACGGGCACCGCGCACAGCGTGCTGACCGGCCGCGTCTCGTACGTGCTCGACCTCAAGGGGCCGAGCATGGCGATCGACACCGCCTGCTCCTCCTCCCTGGTCGCGGTGCTGCAGGCGTGCCAGAGCCTGCGGTCGGGGGAGTGCGACCTGGCGCTGAGCGGCGGGGTCAACGTCATCGCCTCACCGCTGCCGAGCATCGCCTTCTCCCAGTTCCCCGGCATGGTGTCGGTGGACGGGCGGTGCAAGACCTTCGACGAGTCCGCCAACGGGTACGTGCGCAGCGAGGGCTGCGGCGTGGTCGTCCTCAAGCGGCTGTCGGACGCCCAGCGGGACGGCGACCGGGTGCTGGCCGTGATCCGCGGGGGAGCGGTGAACCAGGACGGCCGCAGCACCGGGGTCACCGCGCCCAACGGCGACGCGCAGCGCGACGTGCTCCGCCGGGCGCTGCGGGCCGCCGGCGTCGCACCGGACGAGGTCTCCCTCATCGAGGCGCACGGCACCGGGACGCGGCTCGGCGACCCGATCGAGGTCGAGGCGCTGGCCGACGTCTACGGCCGCGAGGAGGGCCCGCCGGTCTACCTCGGCTCGTCGAAGACGAACATCGGGCACGCCGAGGCGGCGGCGGGCGTCGCCGGACTGATCAAGGCGGTGCTCTGCCTGAACCGGGGGGCCATCCCGCCGAACGTCCACTTCACCCGCCTGAACCCGCACCTGTCGTTCGCCGGGACGACCTTCGCCGTGCCGACGGAGCTGACCGAATGGCCGGTGCCGCCCGGCCGGCGCTTCGCGGGCGTGAGCAGCTTCGGCTTCAGCGGCACCAACGCGCACGTGATCCTCGCCGAGGCGCCGGAACGCCCCGAGGCGCCCCCGCCCGACACCCGCCGTCCCCTGTCGGTGCTGGCGCTGTCCGCCAAGAGCGAGACCGCGCTGGTCAACCTCGCGGCCAGGTACCGGGACCTGACCGGCGCCGACGCGGACGCCTCCCCGGCCGACATCTGCTTCTCGGCCGGCACCGGCCGGTCCCACTTCCGGCACCGCCTGGCGGTCGTGGGAGGCACGAACCAGGAGATCTCCGAGGCGCTGGCCGGTTTCGTCAAGGGCGTGCCCGGCGAGGCGGTCGCCGCGGGCGAGGCGGCCGGCGACGGCTCCGTCGTCTTCCTGTTCACCGGGCAGGGCCCGCAGCGCGTCGGCATGGCGCGGAGCCTGTACGAGGCGCAGCCCACGTTCCGCCGGGCGCTCGAGCGGTGCGACGAGCTGATGCGCCCGCTGCTGGAGGTGCCGCTGCTGTCGGTGCTCTACCCCGAGGACCCGGCGTCGACGCTGATCAACGAGACGACCTACGCCCAGCCGGCGATGTTCGCCGTCCAGTACGCCATGGCGGAGATGTGGCGGTCGTGGGGCGTGGAACCGGCCGCGGTGCTCGGCCACAGCTTCGGGGAGTACGTCGCGGCGTGCGCGGCGGGCGCCATGTCGCTGGAGGACGCCGTGACGCTGGTCGTCGAACGCGCCCGGCTGATGAACTCGCTCGCCGACACCGGGGCGATGGCCGCGGTGTTCGCGCCGGAGCTGGACGTCGCGATGGAGATCGCCGACTACGAGGACCGGGTGTCGGTCGCGGCCGTCAACGGTCCGGCGCACACCGTCATCTCCGGCGAACGGGAGATCGTCGACGAGCTCTGCGCCGCCTTCGAACGCGACGGCGTGCAGACCAAGCGGCTGCGCATCACCACCTCGTCGCACTCCCCGCTGATCGAACCCATCCTGGAGCCGCTGCGCCGGGCGGCGGAGAAGGTCGCGTTCCGGCCGCCCCGCGTCCCCCTGATGTCCAATCTCACCGGGCAGCTGTGGCCGTGGGACGAGGCGCCCGACGCCGACTACTGGTGCCGGCACGCCCGGCAGCCGGTGCGGTTCGCCGCCGGGATCGGCGGCCTGCTCGCGATGGGCTACCGCAACTTCGTGGAGATGGGCCCGGCGCCGATCCTGCTCGGCCTGATCGGCGACGGCGTGCCGACCGGCCCGGACACGCGGCTGCTGCCCAGCCTGCGGCCCAAGCACGACGACTGGCGGGTCCTGCTGTCCAGCGTCGCGCGGCTCTACGCGAACGGCGTCGACATCGACTGGAACGGCTTCGACCGCGACTACCGGCGCACCCGGGTGCCGCTCCCCACCTACGCGTTCGACAAGACCCCCTGCTGGCGGGACCTGCGCGTCCACGACGCCGACACGGCGCCCGCCTACGACGGCGACGCCGCCGAGGACGCCGGGCAGGACGACTTCTCCGACGACGACCTGCTGTACGAGGTCGAGTGGCGGCCCGCCGACGCGTCCGCGTCGCCGGAATCGACGCCCGCCGCGCCGTCGACCTGGCTGGTGCTGGCCGACGGCCTCGGCGTCGGCGACGAGCTCGCCGACGAACTCGCGCGGCGCGGGACGCGATGCGTCCGGGTCGTCCCGGGGACGGCATACCACCGCGACGGGCGGGAAGCCCGGGTGCGGCTCGACGGCCCCGACGACCTCGTCCGGCTGGTGAATGAGCTGGAGCTGGGACCGGACGAGCGGCTCCAGGTCGTCCACCTGTGGGGCCTGCGCGACCCGGCGAGCGAACCGGACTCCGTCGGGCAGGCGCTGCGCGAGCAGGAGGACGGCTGCATGAGCGCGGTCCGGGCCGTGCAGGCCCTCGCCGCGGCCAGGAGCACCAAGCCGACCCGGCTGTGGCTGGTGACGGCGGGCGCCGTCCCCGCCGGGCGGTCCGAGGCCGACGGCGCGGACCGCGCGCCCCTCGCCGTCGGGCAGACGACGCTGTGGGGCCTCGGCCGGTCGATTCAGCAGGAGCACGCCGGCCTGTGGGGCGGCCTGATCGACCTGGACCCGGACGAGGAGGCGCGGTCGTCGGCGTCGCGGCTCCTCGACGCGATCGAGCGCCACGACGGCGAGGACCAGATCGCCTTCCGGGACGGGCGGCGCCACGTGGCGCGGCTGGTGCGCACCCGGCTGCCGGACGCGCCGGCCCGCCGCCCCGTCTGGCGGCCGGACGCGGCGTACCTCATCACCGGCGGCCTCGGCGGCCTGGGGCTGGCCGTCGCGCGGTCGATGGCGCGCGCCGGCGCGCGCCGGCTGATCCTCGTCGGGCGCACGCCGGTTCCGCCGCGCGCCGAGTGGGCCGGGCTCGACGCCGACCACCCGATGAAGCCGCGCCTGGCGGCCGTCCGGGAGATCGAGGACCTCGGCGCGACGGTGTTCCTGGAGTCCCTCGACGTGTCCGACGAGGACGCGGTCCGCGCCTTCCTGGACCGCTGGCAGCGGGAGGACCGGCCGCCGATCCGCGGCGTCGTGCACGCGGCGGGGGTCGGCGAGGTCACGCCGCTGCTCGACCTGCGGCCCGCCGACCTGGAGCGGGACCTGCGCCCGAAGGCGATGGGCGCCCGCGTGCTGCACCGGCTGTTCGAGGACCGGCCGCTGGACTTCTTCGTGCTGTTCTCCTCGGCGGGCTCCATCCTCAGCTCGCCGTTCGCGGCCGGCTACGCGGCGGCGAACGCCTACCTGGACGGCCTGGCCTGGGCGCGCCGCGACGCGGGCAAGCCCGCCCTGAGCATCAACTGGGGCATCTGGGCGCAGACCGGCATGGCCGACCGGGAGGACGACATCACGCCCGGCTCCAGCCCCGGCATGGCCGCCCTCGGGCACGGCCAGGCGCTCCGCGTCCTGCACCGCCTGCTGTGGCAGGACGCGCCCCAGATCGCGGTGATGCCCGTCGACTGGTCGCAGTGGGGACGGCGCTACCAGGACGCGTCCGGGTCGGCCCTGGTCGCCGACCTGATCGACGGGGACGGCGCCGCGCCCGCCGCGCCGAAGGCCGCGCGGTCCAGCCGGCTGCCCTCGCGCGAGGAACTGCTCGACCTGCCGGCGGACGAACGGTCCGGCGCGCTGGCCGAACGGCTCGCGCTCGCCGCGGCGGACACGCTGCGCGCCGACCCGTCGTCGGTCGGGCTGGACCGGCCGCTGGTCGAGCTCGGGCTCGACTCCCTGATGGCCGTCGAGCTGAGGAACGAGGTGGAGAACCGGCTCGGCGTCTCGATCCCGATCTCCGTCCTGCTGAAGGAGGCGACCGTGCGGGTCATCGCCGACGAGGTCGTCGAACGCCTGACCGCCGCGGCCGACGACGAGATCCAGCGGGTGGAGCGCGTCGAGGACGTCGCGCAGCGGCTGCTGGACCAGATCGAGGCGCTGCCCGACGCCGAGGACGGATCGAGGGAGCCGGCATGACTCCACCGCGGGAAGGCGCACAAGTGACCGATCTCAGCGAGCGCCTGGCCGCTCTGTCGCCCGAGAAGCGGGCGCTGTTCGAGAAGCTGCTGCGGGAGCAGACCGGGCGGGCGGAGAACACCTTCCCCCTCTCGGTGGCCCAGCAGGGGATCTGGTTCCTCGAGCAACTGCGGCCGGGCAACCCCGCCTACGTCGTGCCCGCCGCCGCGCACATCCGCGGCCCGCTGGACACCCGTGTGCTGCGCGACGCGGTGAACGAGATCGTGCGCAGGCACGAGAGCCTGCGCACGGTCTTCCGGGTGCGCGACGGCAGACCCGAGCAGGTCGTGCTGCCCGAGCAGACGATCGACCTGCCCGAGGTGGACCTGCGGGACGATCCGCCGCGCGGCGCGGACCTCGGCCGTCGGGTCGCCGACGAGCTGCGGGAGCCGTTCGACCTGGCCGCCGGGCCGCTGCTGCGCGTGAAGCTGCTGCGCCTCGGCGCCCAGGAGTGGGTGCTGGGCGTCGTGATGCACCACCTCATCTCCGACGGCTGGTCGGTCGGGGTGCTGCTGTCGGAGCTGTCCGCCCTCTACCAGGCGTTCTCCGAGGGCCGGCCGTCGCCCCTGCCCGCGCTGCGGATCCAGTACGGGGATTTCGCGACCTGGCAGCAGCGGCGGTCGCGTGAGGACGAGCTGCGCGAGGACCTGGCGTACTGGCGCGAGCATCTGTCCGGCGCGCCGCCCCATCTCGCCCTGCCGACCGACCGGCCGCGGCCCGCCGTCCAGGGCTTCAACGGCGGCTCGGTGCCCGTCGAGCTGCCCGCGTCGTTGATGCGCGAGCTCGCCGCGCTCGGCCGCGAGCACGGCGCCACCACCTACATGGTGCTGCTGGCGGTGCTGCAGGTCCTGCTGCACCGCTACAGCGGCCAGGACGACGTGGTGGTCGGGGTGCCGACGGCGAACCGGGAGCGCGCGGAGCTCGAACCGCTGATCGGGTTCTTCGTCAACACCCTGCCGGTCCGGACCGACCTGAGCGGCGACCCGCCGTTCACCGAGGTGCTGGCGCGGGTCCGGGACGCCTGCCTCGGCCTGTACGCCCACCAGGGCGTCCCCTTCGAAAAGATCGTGGAGGAGCTGCGGCCGTCCCGCGATCTGAGCCGGCCGCCGATCTTCCAGGTGTGCCTGTCGTACCAGAGCGACCCGCTGCCCCGGTTCGCCATGGCGGACCTGGAGCTGCGCCGGCTGCCGCTGCGCGCCGAAGGCGCGCGGTTCGACCTGGAGCTGCAGGCGTTCGACGACGACGGCGCCCTCACCGGCTGGTTCGAGTACGACCGCGACCTGTTCGAGGAGTCGACCATCGCCCGGCTGGCCGGTCACCTGCGCCGGCTCGCGGAGCAGGCGGCCGCCCGGCCGCGGACGCCCATCGGCGAGTTCGAGCTGCTGGACGACGCCGAACGGCGGCGCCTCCTGGTCGAGGCCAACGCCACCGAACGGCAGTGGCCCGACGAGGACGGCTGGATCCACCAGTGCGTCGAGCGGCAGGCCCGGCGGACGCCGGACGCGACCGCGGTGGTCTTCGAGGGGCGCGCTCTGTCGTACGCCGAGCTGAACGCCGGGGCCAACCGCCTGGCCCGGCGGCTCAGGCGGCTCGGCGTGGGGCGGGACGTCCTCGTCGGCGTCTGCATGGAGCGCTCCCTGGAACTGGTGACGAGCCTGCTGGCCGTCCTGAAGGCGGGCGGCGCCTACGTGCCGCTGGACCCCGGGTACCCGCAGGCGCGTCTGGAGTACATGCTCAAGGACGCGAACGCCCCGGTCCTGCTCACCCAGCGCCGCCTGGCGGAGCGCCTGCCTGAAGTCGACGCCGAGGTGCTGTGCCTCGACGAACCGCATCCCGAGATCGACGCCGAACCCGGCGACGACCTGGACGTCGAGATCGACGGCGAGGACCTGGCCTACGTCATCTACACCTCGGGCTCCACCGGCGCCCCCAAGGGCGTCATGAACGTCCACGCGGCCATCCGCAACCGGCTGCTGTGGATGCAGGACGCCTACCGGCTGGGCGCCGACGACCGGGTCCTGCAGAAGACCCCGTTCTCCTTCGACGTCTCGGTGTGGGAGTTCTTCTGGCCGCTGATGACCGGGGCGACCCTGGTCGTGGCCCGCCCGGACGGGCACCGGGACGGCCGCTACCTGGTCGAGACCATCCGCGACCAGGGCATCACCACCGTGCACTTCGTCCCGTCGATGCTCCAGGTGTTCCTGAAAGAGCCCGGCGTGGAGGAGTGCACCGGCCTGCGGCGGGTCATCTGCAGCGGCGAGGCCCTGACGCCCGACCTGCAGCGGCGGTTCTTCGCCCGCTCCAAGGCCGAGCTGCACAACCTGTACGGCCCGACCGAGGCGGCGATCGACGTCACCGCCTGGGCCTGCGAACGCGACGGCGACGAGCGGACCGTCCCCATCGGGTTCCCCATCGCCAACACCCAGATCTACGTGCTGGACGAACGGCTGCGGCCCGTCCCCGTCGGCGTCCCGGGCGAGCTGCACATCGGCGGACGCAACCTGGCCCGCGGCTATCTGGGCAAGCCCGAGCTCACCGCGGAGAAGTTCATCGACCATCCGTTCGACGACACCCCGGGTGCGCGGCTGTACAAGACGGGCGACCTGGCGCGCTTCCGCGACGACGGGGCCATCGAGTACCTCGGCCGTCTGGACCACCAGGTCAAGGTGCGCGGCCTGCGCATCGAACTGGGCGAGATCGAGTTCGCCCTGACCCGGCACGACCGGGTGCGCGAGGCGGTCGTGGTGGCGCGCGAGCACGGCGCGGGCGACACGCGGCTGGTGGCGTACCTGACCGCCGACGAGCGGCCGCGGACCGACGAACTGGCCGCCCACCTGCGGGAGCGGCTGCCGGAGTACATGGTGCCGTCCGCCTTCGTCGTCCTGCCGCAGTTCCCGCTGACGCCGAACGGAAAGATCGACCGGGCGGCCCTGCCCGAACCGGAACCCGACCGGGACCGGGTGCGCGCGCCGTTCGTGGCGCCGCGGGACGACCTGGAGCGGTCGATCGCCGCGCTGTGGTGCGAGCTGCTCGGCGTGGACCGGGTCGGCGCGCACGACAACTTCTTCGACCTCGGCGGCCACTCGCTGCTGATGGCCGAGCTGCGGACGCGGCTGGCCGCGCAGCTGTCGCGCGAGGTGTCGATGGTCGAGCTGTTCCAGCACCCGACGGTCGGGGCGCTGGCCGAGTACCTGGAGGGCGGGCCCGGCGCCTCGCGCGACCGGGCGACGCTCGGGGCGCGCGACCGCGCCGAGCGCCGCCGTCAGTCTCTGAACCGGCGCCGGCGGGCGGAGGCCCGCCGGGGGCGCCCGCGGAACGATAGGTGAGGCAGATGGCAGACCAGGCCCTGGATCCGAACCACATCGCGATCATCGGCATGGCCGGGCGGTTCCCCGGAGCGCCCGACGTCGACACCTTCTGGGAGAACCTCGCGCAGGGCCGCGAGTGCATCACCCGCCTGTCCGACGACGAGCTGCGCGCGTCCGGCGTCAGCCCCGCCCTGCTCGGTCGGGACGACTACGTCAAGGCCAAGGGGGTGCTGGAAGGCGGCGACCTGTTCGACGCGGGGTTCTTCGGCTACAGCCCCCGCGAGGCCGAGGTCATGGACCCGCAGCACCGGGTGTTCCTGGAATGCGCGTGGGAGGCCCTGGAGTCGGCCGGATGCGATCCGCACGCCTTCCAAGGGCGCATCGGCGTGTTCGCGGGAGCGAGCCTCAACTCCTACCTGCTGTACAACGTGATGGCGAACAAGGCGGCGTTCGACGCGACCGGCGCGTACCAGACGCTGCTGTCGAGCGACAAGGACTTCCTCGCCACCCGCGTGTCCTACAAGCTCGACCTCAAAGGCCCCGCCGTCACCGTGCAGACGGCCTGCTCGACGTCGCTGACCGCCGTCCACATGGCCTGCCAGAGCCTGCTGTCCGGCGAGTGCGACATCGCCCTCGCCGGCGGCGTCTCGGTCAGCGTGCCGCTGAAGGGCGGCTACGTGTACCAGCAGGGCGGCATCCTGTCGCCGGACGGGCACTGCCGCGCGTTCGACGCCGACGCGGCCGGCACCGTCGCGGGCAACGGGGCGGGCATCGTCGTGCTGCGCCGGCTCACCGACGCCCTGGACGCCGGCGACGCCGTCCGGGCGGTCATCCGCGGCACGGCGATCAACAACGACGGGTCGCTCAAGGCCGGGTACACCGCGCCGAGCGTCGACGGCCAGACCGAAGTGATCGCCGAGGCGCTGGCGGTGGCCGACGTGGACGCCGCCACCGTCGGGTACGTCGAGACCCACGGCACCGGAACCCCCCTCGGCGACCCCATCGAGATCGCGGCGCTGACCCGGGCGTTCCGCGAGCACACGAGCGAGACCGGCTACTGCGCGATCGGGTCGGTCAAGACCAACGTCGGGCACCTCGACGCCGCCGCGGGCGTCACCGCCCTCATCAAGGCGGCCCTCGCGCTGAGCCGCGAGGCCATCCCGCCGTCCCTCAACTTCACGCGGCCGAACCCCCAGCTCGGCCTGGACGACAGCCCGTTCTTCGTCAACACCGAGCTGCGGCCCTGGCCGCGGCGGCCGGACCGCCCGCGCCGCGCCGGGGTGAGCTCGTTCGGCATCGGCGGCACCAACGTGCACGTCGTGCTGGAGGAGGCGCCGTCGCCCGAACCGAGCGGGCCCGGCAAGCCGGTCCGGCTGCTCACGCTGTCCGGCCGGACGCCGCAGGCGCTGGCGGAGAACGCGCGGCGGCTCGCCGACCACCTCGACCGGCACGAGGACGTGGACCTCGGCGACGTCGCCTACACCCTGTCGTGCCGCAGAAGGGCCTTCGAATACCGCCGCACCGTCGTCTGCCGGAACCGGGAGGAGGCCGTGGCGGCGCTGCGCCGGCAGGAGGAACCGGCCGGTCCGGCGGAGGCCGGCACCCCCGCCCCGGTCGCGTTCATGTTCCCCGGGCAGGGCGCGCAGTACGTCGGCATGGCCCGCGACCTGTACCTCCACGAGCCGCTGTTCGCCGCGGAGATCGACCGGTGCGCCGACCTGTTCGCCGAACACCTGGGGGAGGACCTGCGCGCGTTGCTCTTCGCCGAGGACCCGCAGGACGCCGGCGCCGCGGAGCGGCTGCGGCAGACGGCGATCGCCCAGCCCGCGCTGTTCATGGTGGAGTACGCGCTGGCGCGGCTCTGGGAGAGCTGGGGCGTGCGACCGCGGGCGATGGTCGGCCACAGCATCGGCGAGTACGTCGCCGCCTGCCTGGCCGGGGTGTTCTCACTGGAGGACGCGGTGCGCCTCGTGGCGGCCCGCGGACGTCTCGTCCAGGCGATGCCTCCGGGCGCCATGCTCACCGTGCTCCTGCCCGAGAAGGAGGTCCTGGACCTGCTCGGGCCCGAGCTGTCCCTGGCCGCGGTGAACTCGGCGGCGCTCAGCGTGGTGTCCGGCCCCACCGAGGCGATCGAGGATCTGGAACGGCGGCTCGCGGACGCCGGCGTCGCCTGCCGGCGGCTGCACACCTCGCACGCGTTCCACTCGCCGAGCATGCAGGCCGCCGTCGCGCCGTTCGTCGAGGAGGTCCGGCGGGTCACCCTGAACGCCCCCGAGATCCCGTTCTGCTCCAACGTGACCGGGACGTGGATCACCGACGAGCAGGCGACCAGCCCCGAGTACTGGGGCGAGCACCTGCGCCGGACCGTGCGGTTCGGCGACGCCCTCGACGCGCTCCTGGCCGACCCGTCCCTGGTGATGCTGGAGGTCGGGCCGGGCCATGCGCTCGGCGACTTCGTGCGGCGGCACCCGTCGTGCGGCTCCAGGACGGTGCTCGGGTCCCTGCGGCACCCGAAGGAACGGCGGGACGACCGCGAATACCTGTTGAGCGGCCTCGGCGCGCTGTGGCGCGCCGGAGGCACGGTCGACTGGGACGCCTTCTACGCCGATGAGGACCGCCGCGTGCTCGCGCTCCCCGGGTACGCCTTCCAGCGGCAGCGGTACTGGGTGGAGCCGGACGGCTCGGCTCGGGAGCGGGAGCCGCGCCAGGTCGCCGAGGCCGCGTCGATCGACGCGTGGTTCCACACCCCCGGCTGGAGGCGCCTGGCCCCGCACGCGGAGCCGGACGCGCGGGTCGCCGACGCCCTGTGGATCGTGCTCGGCGCCGAGCTGCCCTTCGGGCGGGACCTGGCGCGGCGCCTGGCGGACGAGGGCGCGGACGTCGTCCGGGTGAGCGCCGGCGACGAACTGCGCGAGACCGGCGACCGGTCATGGACGATCGACCCGGCGCACCGCAAGCACTACGCCGCCGTGCTCGAGGCCGTCGCCGACGCCGAGCCGAAGGCCGTCCGCGTCGTGCACCTGTGGAGCCTCGGCTGCGACCCGGCGGACCGGCTGGACGAGGAGCGGCTCGCCCTGGGCCGCCGGCTGGGGTTCGACACCCTCCTCGCGCTGGCCCAGGGCATCGGCGACGCGGCTCCGCGGGCCCCGATCGCGATCGACGTGCTGTGCCGCGGCCTGCACGCCGTCACCGGCGAGGAGGCCCTGCAGCCGGAGAACGCGCCCCTGCTCGGCGTCTGCACGGTGATCCCGCAGGAGGTCCCGGACGTCACCTGCCGCACCCTGGACGTGACCGGCGTCGCCCCCGCCGACCCCGGGGACGACGCGCTGCGCGCGGTGCTGGCCGTCCTCGGCCGCGACACCGAGGAACGCGAGCTGGCGTTGCGAGGCCGGCACTGGTGGGTCCGCGACTTCGACGCCGTGCGGCTGGGGCCGGACACGGCCGACCGGACGAGGCTGCGGGACGGCGGCGTCTACCTCATCACCGGCGGCCTGGGCGGCGTCGGCCTCGCGCTCGCCGAGCACATCGCGCGCAGCGTCGCCGAGCCCGTGCTCGGCCTCATCGGCCGGTCTCCGTTCCCCGCCGAGGACGCCTGGTCGCAGTGGCTCGCCGAGCACGGCGAGGAGGACCCCGCCAGCGGGCGGATCCTCCGGCTGCGGCGGCTGCGGGAGCTGGGCGCCCGGGTCGTCGTCCTCCAGGCGGACGTCACCGACGAAGAGCAGATGGCGCGCGCGGTGGGAGAGCTGCGCGCCCGACACGGCGCGATCAACGGCGTCGTGCACGCGGCCGGGCTGCCCTCGCGCGGAATGATCGCGGGCAAGTCCCGGGAGGACGCCGACGAGGTCATGGCGGCCAAGACGCGCGGCACGCTGGTGCTCGACCGGGTCCTGGACGACGACTACGACTTCCTGCTGCTGTGCTCGTCCCTGACCTCGGTGCTGGGCGGCCCCGGCCAGAGCGACTACTGCGCCGCCAACGCCTTCCTCGACGCGTTCGCGCAGTGGAAACGGCACCGCGCCGGGGCGCCGGTGGCGGCGGTCGCCTGGGACACCTGGCGGGGCGTCGGCATGGCCGCGGACCTGGCCGCGCTCGTCGGCGGCGGGCCCGCCGGCGAGCCGACCGGCCACCCGCTGCTGCGCCTGGTCCGGACGGAGGGGGAGACGCGCACCTACGCCGCCTCCCTCGGCACGGACCACTGGATCCTCGACGACCACCGGATCATGGGACGCGGCCTCGTCCCCGGCACGACCTACCTGGAGCTGGCCCGCGCGGCGGTGGCCGAGCAGGCCGGCGGCCGCATGATCGAACTGCGGGACGTGGTGTTCGCGCTCCCCCTCATCGTCGCGGACGGGCAGACCCGCGACGTCTACGTCACGGTCGGCCCGCGCGACGGCGAGCTGCACTTCACGGTGCGCAGCCGGTCCGGCATGGGAGCGGACGCGGTCTGGCAGGAGCACGCGAGCGGCCGGATCTGCTTCCACGACGCCGACGGCGAACTCGGCACCCCGATCATGCGCGACCTGGACGAGCTTGCGCGCGAATGCGACGCCGAGGTCATCGAGACCGAGGAGGAGATCAAGCGCCGGTTCAAGCTGGACCTGGTGGAAAAGGGCGGGCGCATCGAGTTCGCGTTCGGCCCGCGCTGGCGCTGCCTGCGCCGCATCCGGGTCGGCGAGGGCCGGCTGCTGGTCACGCTCCGGCTCGACGACGCCTTCCTCGGCGACCTCGACGGCTACGCCCTGCACCCGGCGCTGCTGGACGTGGCCGGCGCGTCCGCCCGCATCCACGCCCGCGACGTCTACTACCTGCCGTTCACCTACCGGCGGCTGCAGGTCTGGTCGGGCCTGACCGGCACGATCCACTGCCACGTCAGGCTGGTGGAGTCCCCGGACTCCTCGGGGGAGACCCTGACCTGCGACACCGACATCTTCGACCCGGACGGCCGCCTGCTGGCCCGGATCGTCGGCTTCACCATCAAGCGGATCAACGACGTCGACGGGCTGGTCGCGCAGGTCGAGCGGGCCTCGGCGCAGGCGGACGGCGGCGGCGAGGCGGATGGGACGCCCGCCGGCGTGCTGCGGACGCTCGGCGAGGGGATGAGCGAACAGGAGGGCGTGGCGGCGTTCGCCCGCATCCTCGCCGCCCCGGAGGTGCCCCGGCAGCTCGTCGTCACCCGCCGGGACCTGACGGCGCTGCGGCGCCTCGCCCGGTCGATCACCCCGGCGCTGCTGGCCAGCGAGGCCGAGCAGATCGCGCCGCCCGCCGTCGCCCACCCGCGCCCCGACCTCGCCACGCCGTACGTCGCCCCGGCCACGGAGGAGGAGCGGGCCGTCGCCGCGATCTGGCAGGAGGTCCTCGGCGTCGACCGGGTCGGCGTCGACGACGACTTCTTCGAGCTCGGCGGCCACTCCCTGGCCGCCGTCCAGATCGGCGCGAAGATCCGCGGCCGCTTCGGCGTCGACCTGGAGATGCGGGACTTCTTCGACCGGCCGACCGTGGCCGGCACCGTCGCCGCGCTGACCGCGGCGACGGCGGGCGGGCGCGCGCGGACCGAGGACGCCATCCCGGCCCTCGCCCGGGACGAACCCGGCGACGACCCGGATCTGGACCGGCTCGACGAACTGTCCGACGAGGAAGTGGAAGCGAGGCTCCGGGAGCTGCTCGCTGAAGAGACCGAGGAGCGGGGAGAAACCGCATGAGCATCACCGACCTGGGGCGTCTTTCGGCGGAGGAGAAGCGCGCCCTGCTGGCCGAGCGCCTGCGCGAGCGCAAGAAGCGGCGACGCAGGTTCCCCGCGTCGTTCGCGCAGCAGCGCATGTGGTTCCTGGAACAGCTGACGCCCGGCAACGCGGCCTACAACATCCCCGGGGCGATGCGGGTCCGCGGCCCGCTCGACCTGGACGTGTGGCGGCGCTGCCTGGCCGAGCTCGCCCGGCGCCACGAGACCCTGCGCACCACGTTCGAAGAGGTCGACGGGGAGCCGATGCAGGTGGTGGCCGAGCGCGGCGAGCCGGAGTTCACCGTCGTCGAGTGCGGCCACCTGCGCGGCCCCGAAGGCGAGCGGGAGATCCAGGCCCTCGCCCGCGAGGAGTTCACCCGCCCGTTCGACCTCACCCGCGGCCCGCTGCTGCGGGTGAAGTTCCTGCGGTTCGCCCCGGACGACCACATCATGCTGCTGACGATGCACCACATCGTCGGGGACCTGTGGTCGACGTCCGTCGCCTTCAATGAGGTCGCGTCGCTGTACGGAGCCTTCGCCGCCGGCAAGGACTCTCCGCTGCCGCCCCTGCCGATCCAGTACGCCGACTACGCGGCGTGGCAGCGCGGACGGCTGGAAGGCGATGCCCTGGCGGGCGACCTGGAGTACTGGAAGCAGGCGCTGCGGGGCGCCCCGCCCGTGCTGGAGCTGCCCACCGACCGTCCCCGTCCCGCCGTGCAGAGCACCCGGGGAGGATCGCGTCCCTTCCGGCTGTCCGCCGAGGTGATGGACGCGGTACGCGACCTGAGCCGGCAGGAGGGCGCCACCTCCTTCATGACCCTGCTGGCGGCGTACCTCGTGCTGCTGCACCGCTACACCCGCGAAGAGGAGATCGTCGTCGGGGTGCCGGTCGCGGGCCGGCAGCGGCCCGAGATCGAGCGGCTGATCGGGCTGTTCGTCAACATGCTCCCGCTGCGGACGGACCTGTCGGGCGCCCCGACCTTCCGGGAGCTGGTCTCCCGGGTGCGTCAGACGTGCCTGGGCGCCTTCGCGCACCAGGAGCTGCCGTTCGAACGGCTGGTGGAGGAGCTGCAGCCGCGGCGGGACCTGTCGCGCTCGCCGATCTTCCAGGTCTGCTTCATCTACCAGAACATCCCCATCCCCGAGTTCGACGAGGTGGGGCTGCGGATGGAGCCGGTCGAGGTGGAGAGCTCCACCGCCCGCTTCGACCTGACCCTCGAGGTCTTCGACCGGCCCGACGGGCTGAGCGGGTCGTTCGAATACAACAGCGACCTGTTCGACGCCGACACCGTCGAGCGCATGTCGCGGCACCTGGAGCTGCTGGTCGGCGCCCTCGTCGCCGACCCCGACCGCCCCGTCACCGAAGTCCCGATGCTCACCGGGCAGGAGGAGCGGCGGCTCCGCCACGAGTGGAACGCCACGGACCGCACGTGGCCCGACCGCCTGCTCACGCACCAGAGGTTCGAGCGGCAGGCCGCGCGGACACCGGACGCGGAGGCGCTGCGCTTCGCGGACGAGGCGCTCACCTACGGCGAGCTGAACCGGCGGGCGAACCGGCTCGCGCGCCGGCTGAAGAGCCTCGGCGTCGGCCGGGACGTGCTGGTGGGCATCTGCATGGAACGCTCACCGGAGATGGTGGTCGCCCTTCTCGCGGTACTGAAGGCCGGCGGGGCGTACGTGCCGCTGGACCCGGGCTTCCCGGCCGACCGCATCGCGTTCATGCTGGAGGACTCCCGGCTGCCGGTGCTGCTGACGCAGCGGTCCGTCCGGGACCGCCTGCCCGCGACCCCGGAACGCACGCTCTGCCTGGACGAACCGCAGGACGACCTCGCCGCCGAGCCCGGCGACGACCTCGACACCGACCTCGGCGAGGAGGTGGACCCCGGCGACCTCGCCTACGTCATCTACACCTCCGGTTCGACCGGGCGCCCGAAGGGCGTGCAGATCCCGCACCGCGCGCTGGACAACTTCCTGCGGGCGATGAAGGAGCGCCCGGGCATCGACGCGGGCGACACCCTGCTCGCCGTCACCACCCTGTCGTTCGACATCGCGATGCTGGAGCTGCTGCTGCCGCTGGTGGAGGGCGCCCGGGTGGTTCTGGCGTCCCGCGAGGTCGCCGCCGACGGCGTGCGCCTGGCGCGGGCGCTGAGCACGTCCGGGGCCACGATGATGCAGGCCACGCCGTCCACGTGGCGCATGCTGCTCGACGCCGGCTGGCGGGACGGCGCGGGCCTGCGGGCCCTGGCCGGAGGCGAGGCGCTGCCGGACGACCTGGCCCGGCGGCTGCTGGCCACCGGCGTGGACCTGTGGAACATGTACGGGCCCACCGAGACCACCATCTGGTCGTCGGTCGCCCATGTCGGCGAGGGGCCCGTCACGCTCGGCGAGCCGATCGCCAACACCCGGCTGTACGTCCTCGACCCCGCGGGCGGGCTCGTCCCGCCGGGGGTGCCCGGCGAACTGTGCATCGGCGGCGCCGGACTGGCCCGGGGGTACCTGGACCGGCCCGAGCTCACCGCCGAACGGTTCGTCCCGGACCCGTTCGGCGGCGGCGACGGCCGCCTGTACCGGACCGGCGACCTGGTGCGCCGCCGCGCCGACGGCGCCCTGGAGTTCCTCGGCCGCCTGGACCACCAGGTGAAGCTGCGCGGCTTCCGGATCGAACTCGGCGAGATCGAGTCGGTGCTGGCCCAGCAGGACGTCGTCGAGCAGTCGGTCGCGATCGTCCGCGAGGACGCGCCCGGCGACCAGCGGCTGGTGGCCTACGTCGTGCCCGCCGCGGACGCCCCCGACGACGGCGAGCAGCCGGACGACCCGTCCGCGCGGCACGACCGGTACCGCCGGGCGCTGCGCGAGGCGCTGGCCGAGAAGCTCCCCGGCTACATGGTGCCGTCGTCCTTCGTGTTCCTCGACGCGCTCCCCCTCACCCCGAACGGCAAGATCGACCGCAAGGCGCTGCCCGCGCCCGGCGCCGACGCGACCCGGAAGGCCCGCGTCGCGCCGCGCGACGAGGCGGAAGAGCGGCTGTGCGCGCTGTTCGCACAGGTGCTGGGCGTGCCCGAGGTCGGGATCGACGACGACTTCTTCGAACTCGGCGGGCACT
Organism: Actinomadura rubrobrunea NBRC 15275; assembly: GCF_001552235.1. NCBI lineage: Bacteria > Bacillati > Actinomycetota > Actinomycetes > Streptosporangiales > Thermomonosporaceae > Actinomadura > Actinomadura viridilutea. The sequence continues at coordinate 20,121 of NZ_BCQU01000037.1, forward strand.
CCCTGCTGGCCACCCGCCTGATCGCGCAGATCCGCACGGCGTTCGGCGTGGAACTGCAGGTGCGCGCCCTGTTCGAGGCGCCCACCGTCAGCGGCCTGGCCGCGCGGCTGCGGCGGGCCGCGCCCGCACGGCCCCCGCTGCGGCCTGTGGAGCGGCGGCCGGACGTCCTGCCCCCGTCGTTCGCCCAGCGGCGTCTGTGGTTCCTGCACCGCCTGGAAGGGCCCTCACCCACGTACAACATGCCGGTGGCGCTGCGGCTGTCCGGACGCCTGGACGTCGAGGCGCTGCAGGCCGCGCTGCTGGACGTCGTGACCCGGCACGAGGCGCTGCGGACCGTCTTCCCCGAGCGGGACGGCATGCCGTACCAGCATGTGCTCGCCCCGGAAGACGCCTGCCCGAAGCTGGTGGCGACCCCCGTCGCGGAGGACGCCGTGGAGGAGGCGGTGGCCGCCGCGGCCCGGCACGAGTTCGACCTGGCCACGCAGGCGCCCACGCACGCCCGGCTGTTCGCCCTCGGACCCGACGAGCACGTGCTGGTCGTGGTGGTGCACCACATCGCCGCCGACGACTGGTCCATGGCGCCGCTGGCACGCGACCTCGCCGTCGCCTACGCCGCCCGCCGCGACGGCCGTAGCCCGGACTGGAAGCCGCTGCCCGTGCAGTACGCCGACTACACCCTGTGGCAGCGGGACCTGCTCGGCGACCCGGACGACCCCGACAGCCTGTGGTCCGGCCAGCTCTCCTACTGGCGGCAGGCCCTCGACGGGCTCCCGGAACGGATCGCCCTGCCCACCGACCGCCCGCACCCGCCACGGGCGTCGTTCGAAGGAAGCACCCTCGCCTTCGCCTGGGACGCCGAGCTGCATCAAGGACTGGCCCGCCTGGCCCGCGCCTGCGACGCGAGCCCGTTCATGGTCGTCCAGGCCGCCCTGGCCGCGCTGTTCACCCGGCTCGGCGCGGGCGAGGACATCCCCCTCGGCGCCGCCATCGCCGGACGCACCGACCAGGCCGCGGAGGACCTCGTCGGCCTGTTCGTCAACACTCTGGTCATCCGCGTGGACACCTCCGGCCGGCCCTCCTTCCGGCAGCTCGTCGACCGCGTCCGGGAGACCAGCCTCGACGCCTACGCCCACCAGGACGTCCCGTTCGAGTACGTGGTGGACGCGCTGAACCCCAGCCGTTCGCTCGCCCACCACCCGCTCGTCCAGGTCATGCTCGCCTGGCAGAACACCCCCGACGCGGTGCTGGACCTGCCCGGCCTGACCGTCCGGCCGCTGCCGGTCGCCACCGGCACCGCGCGCATGGACCTGGCCGTGTCGCTGGTCGAGCGCCGCGGCCCGCAGGGCGCGCCGGACGGGATCGAGGGGACGGTCGAGTTCAACACCGACGTCTTCGACGCCGGGACCGTCGCGACCGTCCTGGAGCGCCTGCGGCGCCTGCTGCGGGCGGTGATCGACGACCCGGACCGGTCCGTCGGCGAGATCGACCTGCTCGACCCCGACGAGCGGCACCGGATCGTGACGGAGTGGAACGACACGGCCCACGAGGTGCCCGAGGCGACGCTGGCGCGGCTGTTCGCCGCGCAGGCGGCGCGGACCCCCGACGAGGTCGCGGTGGTCTGCGGTCGGCGCGAGCTGACCTACGCCGAGCTGGACGCCGCGTCCGACCGTCTGGCGCGGCGCCTGGCGGACCTGGGCGTCGGCGCGGGCGACGCGGTGGCGATGCTGCTGGAGCGCTCGGCCGAGCTGATCGTGGCGATCCTCGCGGTGGTCAAGGCCGGCGGCGTGTACGTGCCGCTGGACGCCCGGTTCCCGCTGTCGCGCATGGAGATGATCCTCGAGGAGACGGGCGCGTCGGTGCTGCTGGTGGACGGCACAGCCGCCGAGCACCCGGCCGGCGCGGAGCTGACCGTCCTCGACGCGGGCGCGGAGATCTCCTACGAGGGCGGGCGCGTCGACGTCCCCGAGCCGGCGGTCGCCCCCGACGACCTGGTCTACGTGATGTACACCTCCGGTTCGACCGGCAGGCCCAAGGGCGTCGCCGTCACACACCGCAACGTGGTCGCCCTGGCCTTCGACCGGTGCTGGCAGGGAGGCGACCACGCCCGGGTGCTGCTGCACTCTCCGACCGCGTTCGACGCCTCGACCTACGAGATGTGGGTGCCGCTGCTGTCGGGCGGACGGGTGGTCGTGGCCCCGCCCGGCGACTTCTCGCCCGAGACGCTGGAACGGACGATCAACGACCACGGCGTCACCGCGCTGTTCCTGACGACCGCCCTGTTCAACCTCGTCGTCGAGCAGCGCCCCGGCGCGCTCGCGCGGGTCAAGCAGGTGTGGACCGGCGGAGAGGCCGTCAACCCCGCCGCCTTCGCCCGGGCCATGGAGACGTGCCCGGACACCGCGATGGTGCACGTCTACGGCCCGACCGAGACCACGACGTTCGCCACCTTCCACCGCGCCTCGCCGCCGGTGCGCGGCACCGTGCCGATCGGCCGGCCGATGGACAACACCCGGGTGTACGTCCTCGACGAGGCGACGCGGCAGCCGGTCCCGGTCGGCGTCCCCGGCGAGCTGTACATCGGCGGCCTCGGCGTCGCCCGGGGCTACCTGGGACGTCCGGAGCTGACCGAGCAGCGGTTCGTGCCCGATCCGTACGGTCCGCCGGGCGCGCGGATGTACCGCACCGGGGACCTGGTGCGCTGGCGCCCGGACGGCACCCTGGAGTTCCTCGGCCGCAACGACGACCAGGTCAAGATCCGCGGCTTCCGCATCGAGCCGGGCGAGATCGAGGCGGCCCTGGCCGCGCACCCGGCGGTGGCGCAGGCCGCGGTGACGGTCCGCGAGGAGCGCCCCGGCGACAAGCGCCTGGTCGGATACCTCGTCCCCGCGGGACCCGACGGCGTCGACCCGGTCGAGGTGCGCGGATACCTCGCCGAACGGCTGCCGCAGTTCATGGTCCCGGCGGCCCTGGTGGTCATGGACGCGCTGCCGCTGAACGCGAACGGGAAGCTGGACCGGCGGGCGCTGCCGGCCCCCGACTACGGGGCCGCCGCCGGATCGGACGCGCCGCGCACCCCGCTCGAGGAACTGCTGTGCGAGGTGTTCGCCGACGTTCTCGGGGTCGAACGGGTGGGGGTGCACGACAACTTCTTCGAACTCGGCGGGCACTCGCTCATGGCGACGCAGCTGGTGTCGCGGCTCCGGTCGGTCCACGGCCTGCCGGTGCCGCTCCGGGAGCTGTTCGACCAGCCGACCGTCGCCGCGCTGGCGGAGCGGATCGGCGCGCGGACGGCGCGGGACGCGTCCGCCGGCGCCATCCCGGCCGCGGACCGGGGCGACGACGCCCCGCTGTCCTTCGCGCAGGAGTGGCTGTGCGCGGACCATCCCGTCCCGGCCGAGGACCCGTACCACAACGTCCTCACGGCGGTGGTGCTCAGGGGCCGGCTCGACGTGGACGCGCTGCGGCGCAGCCTCGACGACATCGTGCGGCGGCACGAGGCGCTGCGCGCCCGCGTCGCCGAGCGCTCCTCGGGGTGGGTGCAGACGACCGCCGCCGACGCGTCATGGCCGCTGGAGGTCGTCGACCTGCGGGCGCACGACGAGGACGCCCGCGGCGCCGAGCTGCGCCGGCTGATCGAGACCGAGGAGCGCCGGGGCTTCCGCGTCGGCGACGAACCCCTGATCCGGGGATTCGTCGTCCTGTTGAGCGCGGACGAGAGCGTGCTGATCTGGGTGATCCACCATCTCGTCACCGACAACTGGTCGTACGGGGTGCTCGTGCGCGACCTGCGCGAGCTGTACGAGGCGCACGTGCTGGGACGCGAACCCGACCTGCCCGCGCTGCCGATCCAGTACCCGGACTACGCCGTCTGGCAACGGCGGCAGCTGGCCGCGGGCGCGCTCGACGAGAACCTGGAGTACTGGCGGCGGCGGCTGGCCGGCCTGCCGCCCAAGCCGGACTTCGACGCGCCCGAGCACCAGACCGCCCCCGCACCCTCCGGATGCACCCAGGGGTTTGTGCTCGGCTCGGCGGCGGCGAAGGGCCTCGGCGAGATCGCCCAGGACGAGAACGCGACCCTGTTCATGGTGCTGATGGCGGCCTTCCACGTGCTGCTGTCCGCCTACTCCGGCGACGACGTCACCGTGACCTTCCCGGTGGCCGGACGGGAGCGGCCCGAGACCGAGCAGATGATCGGCTTCTTCGTCAACCACCTGCTCGTCCGGTCGGACCTGTCGGGCGACCCGACCTTCCGCGAGCTGGTCCGGCAGGTCCGGGAGGCGACGCTCGGCGCCTACGCCCACCAGGACGTGCCGGTCTGGTCGCTGAAGGAGGCCCGGGAGGAGGGGCGCGACCCGTTCGCGATCTCCTTCAACCTCCTCAACGCGGACGTCCCCGCACTCGACCTGCACGGCCTGTCCGCCGCGCCGCTCGACATGAAGATCGGCGACGACTACGTGTTCTCCGAGGTCGTCATCAATCTGGACGCGTCCGCCGTGGACCTCGCGCTGATCATGCGCGAGGACGGCGAGGAGCTGCGGGGCATGTGGCTCCACTCGCCGGAGCGGTTCGACGCCCGGGTGATCGCGGTCATGATGCGCCAGTGGCCCACCGTCATCGACCTCGTGACGGCCGACCCCGATCGGACGGTGGCGGAGATCCGCCGCAGGGTGCTGGAGATGCCGCTCGGCGACGACGCCCGCATCTGACCGGCGGGGGCGGGCGCCGCCCGGGCATCCGCGGCGGATCACCGACGAGCCGGACGGCCGTCGGCTCACACGGCCGACCGGTCGTCCGGCTCGGGCACGGCCGGAGACCCTGACAGGAGGAGATGCTGTGGACAGACGCTGGCTGGTGGGCCGGGAGCTGCGCCCGGACGACGAGCTGCGGCTCTTCTGCCTGCCCTACTCGGGCGGAGCCGCCGCGGTCTATCGCGGCTGGCAGGACCTGCTCCCCGATTGGATCAGCGTGTACCCCCTGGAACTGCCGGGCCGGGGCAGCCGGATGCGGGAGGCGCCGTTCACCCGGCTGCCGCCGCTGGTCGAGGCCCTGGCGGACGCCTTCCAGACCGCCCTCGACCGCCCGTTCGCCCTGTTCGGCCACAGCATGGGCGCCCTGATCGCGTTCGAGCTGGCCAGGGCCCTGCGCGCGCGGGGAAACCCCGCACCGGTGCACCTGTTCCTCTCGGCGAAGACCGCTCCCGGCGTCCCGCCGACCCTGCCGCCGATCCGTTCGGCCACCGACGCGGAGGTGGTGCGGCATCTGCGGAGGCTGGGCGGGACGCCCCAGGTGATCCTGGAGAACGCGGAGCTGATGGAGCTGATGGTGCCCATACTCAAGGCCGACTTCTCCGTCGTCGAGACCTACGAGCACCGGCGCCAGGCGCCCCTCGCGACCCCCATCACCGTGTTCGGGGGAGCCGCCGACGAGGTCGCGCCGCCGTCGACCCTGGAGCGATGGCGGGAGCAGGCCGCCGCCGGCTGCCGGCTGCGGGTGTTCCCCGGCGACCACTTCTTCCTGCACTCCGCGGCGGCCGACGTCACGGCGGAGATCGCGCACGTCCTGGCCGCCTGGAGGATCACGCGGAGCCCGGCCGTGCCGGACGCGGTCAGGCGGTGAGACCGGCCGGCGCCCGCCCCGACGCCGGCGTCGTCAGGCGAGCTTCGCGGTGCGCAGCCGCTTGGCGACGTCCCGGCGCAGGCGCGGCAGCGTCGGGGCGAAGGCGTATCCGCAGCAGTCGGTGCTGTTGAACTTCATGTGCGGGACGATCGCCTTCATCGGGTCGAGGCGGTACTGGACGCACAGCCAGGCGAGCAGTTCGGCGAGCGAGTCCAGCAGACGGCGGGGCGGCAGGGTCGCGTTGTAGGTCCCCTCGCATTCGATGCCGACGGTGTAGCCGTTCGCCCCGGCGACGTGCGTGCCGATCACCATCCTGCCCCGGCGCGCGGCGGCGAGGCTGCCCTTGCGGCCCTCCATGATGTGGCCTCCGCGGCTGACGGTGAAGTGCTGGCCGGTGTCGCCCCAGCCCTGGCCCATGTGCGCGCCCTGGATCGAACGGGCGAGCCGGAAGCCCTGCCGCAGCGAGTAGTCGCCGACGTTGGGCGTGAAGGTGTGGTGCACCACGAGGTACCGGGGGGCGCGGGACAGCACGGTCGCCCGCCGGGACGGGGTGCGCGCCCCCCAGTCCTCGGTCGAGTGGATCAGCGGGGGACCGGCGGCCGACCGGCGGGTCCGGGATTTCCCGCCGCTTCCGGTCTGCGGGTCGGCGACGCTCGCCATGGTCTGCGCCTGGTGCGCGGGAGGCGGGCCCATCGCCGTGGCGAGACCGAGGGCCGCGACGCCCCCCAGGGTGCCGCCGCCCAGCAGGACCGCGCGGCGCGACAGCTGAGGGGGCCAAGGCTCGACGCGACGGTGTCTACCGCTCGAAGTCATGGGGGGACTTCCTTTCGAATGTGCAGCGCGCAGCCGAAACAGGGCAGGCGGAAAAGACCTGCTGAGGTGGGAAGTCGGGGCGCGCTTGAGAAAACCGGGCGATTCCGAGAAAGGCTTCTATCGCCCGCGGGGGTGACGTGGGTCAGAAATGCGTGCCCCTGTCGGAGTCGGCGGTGGAATCGCCGTCCCGGACGAATGAGGGCGCGGACCGCGGACGCGCGGATCGAGGGGCGCGGCGGGCGCCGGGGCCGGCGCCGCCCGATGCATCAGGGCGACGGAGCCTTCATGGAAAGGCGGGGGCGTCGGACCAGGACGGCGGGCGTGTCGGGCCTCGGCGACTCCTGCATGATCTCTCCTCTCCTTGACTGCCGACCGGGTTAGCTGACGGGTTCGGGCCAAGGAGCGGCCCTACCGCGACGGCGTCGCGGATTCACCCCGAAAGGCGGGTGGGTCCCCGGTTCCCGGGCGTCCAGCGCCGGGATTAGGCGTCCCGCCGGCAGGTCCGCGCCACGGCGGACCGGCTGCGGAATACCAGGGACCATAGGAGATGAGGCAAAGAATTCGCAAACCGCAAAAGGTAAAATCTGTAAAGTCGCCGACCACAGGAATCTCGCCTTTCACACCGGCTCCACCAGTCGCGGACCGTCTGGGGGAGCGTGTGACCAAGGACACCGTTCCCCTTGCCGTGGCGGGGGCGGCCGGTGCGTCGTTCCGCCGTCGCGGAGTCCGTGGTCGCCGAGCGCGTGGACGTGATGCACGGGCCCGCCGCCGCCCGTGTCGCCGAGGTTCGCAAGGCCGCCGGAGCCGAGCGGCGAGTGAAGTCGCCGTTCCTGGTGATGTAACAGACAGTCATCGACCGATCACGTCGAGGAGGGATCGCATGGTGCTGTCGGACGTCGCCGCGACACCGGCCGACCTGGTGGCGGCGCGCGTGCAGATGGCGATCTCCCTCGGCTGGCACATCATCCTGGCCTGCTTCGGCGTGGGCATGCCGGCGTTGACGGTGTTCGCGCAGTGGCGCGGCCTGCGCACCGGCGACGAGGCGTACGAGCGGCTCGCGCACCGCTGGGCGAAGGCGATGGGCGTGCTGTTCGCCGTGGGCGCGGTGTCGGGGACGATCCTGTCCTTCGAGATGGGCCTGCTGTGGCCCGGGCTGATGGCGACCTACGGCCAGGTGATCGGCCTGCCGTTCGCGCTGGAAGGGTTCGCGTTCTTCATCGAGGCCGTCTTCCTGGGCATCTACCTGTACGCCTGGAACCGGCTGCCGCCCCGCCTGCACCTGCTGACGGGCCTGCCGGTGTGCGTGGCCGGCGTCGCCTCGGCGTTCTTCGTGGTGAGCGTCAACGCCTGGATGAACCAGCCGCGCGGGTTCGACCTGACGAACGGCACGGTCACCGGGGTGCGCCCCTGGGAGGCGATGTTCAACCCGGCCACGCCGCTGCAGACCGTCCACATGATCCTCGCCGCGTTCATGGTCGCCGGGTTCGGCATCGCCGCGGTGTACGCCGCCGCGATGCTGCGCGGCCGGCGCGACCGCTACCACCGGATCGGGCTCCTGCTGCCGTTCACCGCCGCGGCGGCCATCACGCCCGTGCAGATCGTGATCGGGGACTCCCTGGCCCGGTTCCTCGCGCACCACCAGCCGACCAAGCTCGCCGCCATGGAGGGCCTCAACCGCACCTCCTCGCACGTCGACCTGTCCCTGGGCGGCGTCTACCTGGACGGGCGGCTGCGGTACGCCCTCCACATCCCCGACGCGCTGTCGATCCTGGTCGGCTTCCGGCCGAGCACGGTCGTGCAAGGGCTGGACGCGGTCCCGGCCGCCGACCGCCCGCCGGTGACCCCGGTGCACCTGTGCTTCCAGGTGATGGTGGCGATCGGGCTCGGCCTGCTGCTGCTCGGCCTCTGGCTCGGGCTGACGTGGTGGCGCCGCCGCGACCTGCCGCGCAGCCGCTGGTTCCTGCGGCTGACGGTGCTGTCCGGCCCCGCCGCGGTCGTCGCGCTCGAAACCGGCTGGATCACCACGGAGGTGGGGCGCCAGCCCTGGGTCGTGTGGCGGCACCTGCGCACCGCGGACGCGGTCAACCCGGCGCCCGGCCTGTGGGCGGGACTGGTCGTGGTGCTGGCGGTGTACGTCGTGCTCACCGTCGCCACCGTCTACGTCCTGAACCGGCTGCGCACCCAGCGGGTCACCGCGCCCCAGGAGGGCTGGGCGGAGGAGTTCGCGCCGTGACCGCCGCGCAGTGGCTGCTGATCCTGGCGTGGTCGGGGCTCACCCTGTACGCGCTGCTCGGCGGCGCCGACTTCGGCGGCGGCTTCTGGGACGCGCTGGCCGGCGGCGCCCGGCGCGGCTACGCCCAGCGGCGGCTGATCGAGCACTCGATCGGCCCCGTCTGGGAGGCCAACCACGTCTGGCTGATCTTCGTCCTGGTGATGTTCTGGACGTGCTTCCCCGGCGTCTTCGCGTCGGTCGCCTCCACCCTGTACATCCCGCTGACGCTCGTCGCGATCGGGATCATCGCCCGCGGGGCCGCGTTCGCGTTCCGCAAGGCCAGCACCGAGCTGTGGCAGCTGCGGCTGTTCGGGGGCGCGTTCGCGCTGTCGTCGGTCGTCACCCCGTTCTTCCTCGGCGCCGTCGCGGGCGGCGTCGCGTCCGGACGCGTCCCGTACGGGCTCGCCGCGGGCGACCTGGTGTCGAGCTGGTGGAACCCCACGTCGCTGATGGCGGGCGCGCTGGCCGTCGGCACCACCGCCTACCTCGCGGCCGTCTACCTCACCGGCGACGCCCGCCGCGGCGGCGACGAACGGCTGGCCGGCGCCTTCCGCCTGCGCGGCCTCGTCACCGCGGTGGTCACCGGCGCGATCGCGCTCGGCGGCCTGTTCGTGGTGCGCGCCGACGCGCCCGCCCTCTACGCCGGGCTGACCGGACGCGCCCTTCCCCTCGTGCTCGTCTCGGGCGTCGCCGGGCTCGCCTCCATGGCCCTGCTGGCCGCGCGCAGATACGTCCCGGCCAGGGGCACCGCCGCACTGGCCGTCGCGGCGGTCCTGTGGGGCTGGGCCGTGGCGCAGTACCCGGTCATGCTCCCCCCGGACGTGACGGTGTCCGAGGCCGCCGCCCATCCCGCCGTCCTGCGCGCCACCCTGGTCACCGTCATTCTCGGGATGGTCCTGCTCGTCCCGTCGCTGCTGTGGCTGTTCGCCATCTTCCAACGCAGCCCCGCGCGCCGCGCCGCGACCAAGGAGTGACGGCCGTCGGGGCGCTTTCCGCCGCCGCGTCGCCACCCCTAAGGATGATCTTCAAGGGGGCGTCATGCCGTCCGTGCCCGAGGACCGGGCCGCGGCGGCGAAGAAGGCCCTGGCCGACCGCATCGCGGCGCAGCGCGCCGAGGTCGGGCGCCAGGACGAGGCCGCCGAGAAGGCGGCCGACGAGGTGTCGGCGCAGGACCGTCGCCCGCGCCTCGGCCCGCACCGAGCGGAGCCCGGCGGGCGCCGCGGCCCTGGCCGCCCCGAACGGCTCCGCCCGCGAGGGCAAGCGGCTCCCGCCGGTGGCGGCGCCGCTGCCGGAGTCGGTCCTCCTCGGCACCCGGTGATCTGAGCGGACCGCAGCCCGGCGCCCCGCACCGCGCCGGACCGCCGGCCGGCCGGGCGCCGCCGCGCTGTCAGGCCGGCGCGCGGACGGCCCGGTCGTCCCGCCCGCCCGACGCGCGGTGGCGCAGGAACCAGAAGACGACCACCGCCGTCAGCGCCCAGCCGCCGAGGACGAGGAACGGGAACGCGTGCTGGTGGTCGCGGAAGTAGATCGCGGTGTGCTGGGCGTTCACCGAGGCGCCCGGCGGCAGCCACCGGCCGATGGAGGCGAGCGGGGACGGCAGCAGCGCCCAGGAGACCGCGCCGCCCGAGGACGGGTTGCCCAGCACGACCATCAACCCCCACGCCGGGACGAGGGCCCAGCGGCCGACGAGGACGCTGAACATGTTGAAGACCATCCCCGAGGTGAACATGGTGAGGCCGAGGATCGCCCAGGACTCGGCGAAGGGCAGCCGCAGCGCGCCGAGGACCCAGTCCACCGCCGCGGCGATGGCGAACCCGCCGAGCAGCGCGTACACCGCCGTGAACGCGATCCGGCCCGCGGGGGTCAGCGCCTTGGCGTGCACGCCGAGCTGGGCGGCCCCGACGAGGCCGACGATCACGGCGGCGAGCGTGATGTAGAAGACCGCCAGCCCGCGCGGGTCGCCGCGCTGGTGCGGCTTGATGTCGCGGACCGCGACGGCGACCCCTGTCGCCTCGCCCACCCGGGGCGCCGCCTGCTCCAGGAACTGCGCGACGGTGGCGCCCGAGGCCCCGGCCGCCTCCAGGTCGATCCTCGTCCCCGAGTCGCGGATCAGCAGGATCGCGTACACCTTCTGCTCGTTCACCGCCCGCAGGGCGGCCGCGCGGTCGCCGTACCGGTGCACTCTCACGGAGGCCGCCAGCGCCTTCTCCATTCCCTCGATGAAGGCCCTGCCGTGCGCCCCGCGGTCATCGCCCACGACGGCGACGGGGATCCAATGCGGGGTGGGGTTCGCCATGGAGTAGGTGTAGGAGCCCGCGAACAGGGCGGCGGCCGTCGTGAGGATCAGCGTGACGACGGTCGCCGGCAGGTACGGCGATCGCTTGAACGCCGTCCACGGATCTGCCGGGGCGCGTCGGCCGCTGGCCGCCCCGTGGTGCGGGCTCTGGGACATTCCACCACCCTAAAAGACCAGGTCGGGGCAGTCTCGGTGGCCTTTGCCCGCCGCCGGGCGGCGCGGACGTAGCGTCCCCTGCCGGAGACGGCGAGGTTCTCGACGCCGCCCTTGCCGGTAGAAGTGCTGTAGATCGTGGTCCAGCGGGAGTCGTCGTCCGACACCTCGACGCGGTAGCCGGTGGCGTAGGCCGCCTCCCAGTGCAGGGACAGGGCGGTGATCGTGCCGGTCCCGCCGAGGTCGACTTCCAGCCACTGGTCGTCGCCGGGCAGGCTGGCCCAGCGGGTGTTCAGGCGGCCGTCCAGCGCCGCGGCGGGGGCGTTGCCGCCCTCCCAGGACGACGCCGACACCTTCTTGAACGCGGAGATCGGCGTGTCCGACGGAACGGCGCCGTCGCCGGTGTGGACGGCGATCTCCCACAGGGAGTAGCCGTAGCCGGTGGCGCGGGCGGTGCCGTGGACGCGCAGGTAGCGGCCGGTGCCGGAGACGTCCAAGGTCTGGGTGCCGCCGGTGCCGGTGCTGGTCGAGTAGATCGGCGTCCACGACGACCCGTCGGTGGAGACCTGCACCTGGAACGCCGTGGCGTAGGCGGCCTCCCAGGTGAGCACGACCTTGCAGATCGACTGCGTCGACCCGAGGTCCACCTGGATCCACTGCGGGTCGGAGAACTGGCTGGACCAGCGGGTGCCGGTGTCGCCGTCGACGGCGGCCGCGGCGGGGTAGGCGTCGCTTTCGACCGACGAGGCGGTCGCCGGGCGGTTCAGCGCGGCGTTCGCGGTGCCGCACGCGGCGCCGCTCATCTCGCCGTAGACCTGGAACTCCCACAGCGAGTAGCCGTGGCCGGTGCCGCGGGCGGTGCCGTACACGCGCACGTAGCGGCCGGTGCCGGAGACGTCCAAGGTCTGCGTGCCGCCCGTGCCGGACGTGGTGGAGTAGACGTCGGTCCAGGTGGATCCGTCGGCCGACACCTGGATCTTGAACGCCTTGCCGTAGGCCGCCTCCCAGCGGAGCACGACACGGCTGATCGCGGCCGTGCCGCCGAGGTCGACCTGGATCCATTGCGGGTCACTGGGCGCACTGGACCAGCGGGTGCCGGTGTCGCCGTCGACGGCGGCCGCGGCGGGGTGGGCGCCGTCCTCGGTGGACGACGCCGTGGCCGTCCTGCCCTGCGACAGCAGGGCGGGCGCCGCGTCGGCGGGGACGGCGACGAGGGGGAGCGCGACGATCAGGAGGAGCGCGCCCAGCGCCGAGGTGAGTCTGCGAGCGTTCATGGCGTTTCCGGAGGGCTCACCAGCCGACGGCGACCAGCAGGAACCGCGGGTCGCGGTGCGAGATGAACGAGGACTGGTCGGCGTAGTCGTCGTACGGGAAGCCGTACGCCAGCTTGTTGATCGCGTGGTCGTGCCAGAACTTGGCGTAGTAGTTCGCCGGCGCCGCCTTGTAGAACTGCGACGGGTCCCGCCACTGGGACTCGGGCAGCGTCGCGACGTGCCGGTTGAGCGCGGCGCACATGTCGGGGCGCGCGGCCAGCGGGCCGGCGCACCCCGTGACCTCGGCGGTGGTGGCCGAGACGCCGACCGACGCGGCGTAGGACGTGAAGTAGTCCGCGTAGGCGCCGCCCGGCCGGAACTCGGGGGAGTTGCCCGGCGAGGGGATCCGGTAGGGCGCCTCGATCCGGGCGAGATGGTCGAACTCGTCCGGCACCTCGTCGATGAACCGCTGGAAGGTGGCCTCGCGGGACTCCTGGAAGATGCTCAGGTCCTCCCCGACGGACACGTCGTAGCCGTCGTGGGCGCGCAGCCGCATGGCGAGCTTGAGGCCGAAGCCGTCGACCCTGGTGGTGTTGCCGTTGAACACGTCGGGCCCGACCGTGAACTCGATGAAGTCGCTGTACCCGCTGGTGGGCGAGCCGAGATGGAAGTACATCCGTCCGGCGGTGTTAACCGGCATGTCGAAGTACGGCTGCTCGGCGATCGAGTGGACCTCCCCGTTGTAGCTCCAGAAGACCTCGTCGTCGGAGAACCGGCCGTTCGTGCGGTTGAGGATCTTGACCATGAGCACGTTCTTCGCGGGCGGGATCGTGGAGACGTCGCCCCAGAACGGGGCGGAGGCGTCGTCCTCGGCGGTGTGGACGGCGATCTCCCACAGGGAGTAGCCGTAGCCGGTGCCGCGGGCGGTGCCGTACATGCGCACGTAGCGGCCGGTGCCGGTGACATCGAGCGTCTGGGTGCCGCCGGTGCCGGCGGCGGTGGTGTAGATGGGCGTCCAGGTCGATCCGTCAGTGGAGACCTGCAGGTGGAACGCCCTGGCGTAGGCGGCCTCCCAGGTGAGGACGACTTCGCAAATCGATCGCGTCGATCCGAGGTCGATTCGGATCCATTGCGGATCGGAGAAAGCGCTGGACCAACGGGTGGCGGAATTGCCGTCGACGGCGGCGGAGGCGGGAAAAGCGTCGTTTTCGACCGACGAGGCGGTGGCCGGTCGGTTCAATGCGGCGTTCGCGGTGCCGCAGGCGGCGGCCGACGCCGGACGGGTCGCGCCGGCCACGGTGAACGAGGCCAGCAGCGACAGCGCGGTCAGTGTCACGGACAGGGCACGGGGGCGGTGCTTCATGTGAGCGTTCCTCCAGGAAGGGGAGGCGAGGGCCCAAGGCGAGGGGCTCCTGGGCCCCGACGCGGCGCCGGGGCCCAGGAGGATGGCCGTCACGGGAAGGACACGACCACGGACGGGATGGTGGAGGAGCCGGAGGTCGGCGCCCCGGTGTCATTGATCACGTGGTTGTACTGGCCGTAGCCGCCCAGCGACACCACCAGGAGGTGGTGGAACTTGATGCCGGGCTTGACCGGGGTCTGGAACCCGTGGTGCTGCCGGATCGTGGGATCGACGTTGTAGTAGCAGTACGAGCCGAGGCCCCACGCCTCGTGCGTGTTCACCGAGTCGGCGACCTTGTAGGCGGCGTAGCCCTGGATCGACCCGTTCTGGATCGCCGCCTGGTCGGGCGCGTCGTAGGCCTTCTCGTTCTGGAAGAAGATCGTGCGGCCGCGCTCGCCGAACCACTGGACGTCGTACTTGTTGAAGTGCTCGACGAACAGGCCGGTGGCGAGCACGTCGTCGCCGTTGACGACCAGCCCGTAGTCGGCGCGGTTGGTCTCCCAGCCGACGCCGTCGCCGTGGTCGGCGCGCCAGATCCAGGTGTGGTCGATGATCACGTCGTCGCTGTTGACGACCATGCTCGTGGTGGCCTTGCCGACCCCGGCGCCGCCGATGCGGATGAACACGTCCTGCACGGTCGTCGGGTCGGCGGCGTGGTCGGCGGAGGCTCCGGACGGGCCGATCTCGACGAGCGTGGCCGAGTTGACCGGCCCGGCGTCCACCAGGAACCCGGCGAGGCGCACCCCGTTCACGTCGGCCACCTTCACCGCGGTGACGCCGTTGTCGGGGATGAGCGTCGCCAGGCCGAGGCCCAGCACGACGGTGCCCGCGCGGTTCACCTGGATCGGCTGCTCCAGGTGGTAGATGCCGGGCGTCAGCAGCAGGTGCAGGCCCTGCGCGAGGGCGGCGTTGATGCGCGCCGCGCTGTCTCCGGGCTTGGCGACGTAGAACTGCGTCAGCGGGATGGACGTGCCGGGCGTGGAGCCGCCTTCCCAGCTCGTGCCGCGGGCGTTGGTGCGCTTGGCCGGGACGAACACCCGGTAGTCATCGCCGTCCAGGTAGATGTAGGGCTTCTCGCGGCTGATCGGTGTGGTGCTCAGGTCCGTGTACGGCGGTTCGGGGAAGGTGTCGCCGGGCGAGCCCTGGACGCCGGAGAACACCATGTTCCACACGCCGTTGAGCCAGCCGCCGATGGAGCTGTCGCGGGTGTACCACTGCTGCTGCGAGTACGGGCTCACCGTCCCGTCGATCTTGCTGTCGGCGATGTAGCCGCCGCTGGCCCAGCCGTACCCGGTCGGCGCCAGGTTGAGGCCGCCGCGGATGTGCATGCGGCGGAACGGCGCGGCCTGGGAGACGGCCCACCGGTCGGTGCCGTTCACGGGGGTGAGCGACAGGTTCTCGGTGGAGCGCCAGAAGTTCTGCGTGGCGTTCCCGTTGAACCATCCGGCGTCGACGGTGATGTCGCCGTCGATGTGCACGTCGTCGGGGTTGCGGCCGAGGCCGTGCACGGACGTGTAGAAGCCGATCTGCGCGTTCAGTCCGCTGTAGCGGCCGGGCTTGAAGAAGACGGCGTGCCGTCCGGTGCCGAACTGGGCCCGCTCCTGCTGCTGGAAGATCTGGTCCAGCTGGGCCTGGATGGTCGAGGACGGCATCGACGGGTCGAAGACGTGCACGTTGGGCCCGAGGTCGCCGCCGCCGGTGATCGGCGGCTCCTCGCCGCCTTCGACGTGGACGCCGAACTCCCACAGCGAGTAGCCCCAGGGGGTGCCGCGCGCGGTGCCGTACACGCGGACGTAACGCCCCGAGCCGGACACGTTGTAGGACACGGTGCCGCCCGTCCCGCCGGTGACGGACACCAGGTCGGTCCAGGACTGGCCGTCGGACGACGCCTGGACCTTGAAGTCCCTGCCGTAGGCGGCCTCCCAGCTCAGGTCCACCTTGCAGACGGTCTGGACGGAGCCGAGGTCGACCTGGAGCCACTGCGGGTCGGAGAACTGGCTGGACCAGCGGGTGCCGGAGTCGCCGTCGACGGCGGCCGAGGCGGGGTACGCGGCGCTCTCGACGGACGAGGCGGTCGCCGGCCTGTTCAGCGCGGCGTTGGCGGAGCCGCACGCGGCGGCGTGTGCGGGGGCGGCGGGGGCGACGAGCAGGGCCGCCAGGACCGCCGAGGCGGTCCAGGCAGGCCCCCGTCTCAGATTCCTCATGGTGCTCCTCGTCGGGGGTGGCGACTGCGGATGATCTCGGCGTAGCGGTGACCGCTGGCCTTGATCGTTCGGGTCTGGGTGGCGTAGTCGACGTGGACGAGCCCGAAGCGCTTGTCCAGGCCGTCGGCCCATTCGAAGTTGTCCAGCAGCGACCAGGCGAAGTAGCCCTTGACCGGTACGCCGTGCCGGAGGGCGCGGGCGACGGCGTCGAGGTGGTCCTCGAGGAAGGCGATCCGGTCCGCGTCGTTGATCGAGCCGTCGGCGCCGACCTTGTCGTCCCACGCCGAGCCGTTCTCGGTGATGTAGATCCGGGCGGCGCCGTACTCGTCGCGCAGCCGCAGCAGCAGCTCGGTGAGGCCCGGGGCGTGGACCTCCCAGCCCATGGCGGTCACGCGCGCTCCGGGCACCGGCACCTGCCGCGCGTACGGGACGGGACCGGTCGGGTCGTCCTCGACGATCTGCCGGAAGTAGTAGTTGAGCCCGTCGTACTCGACGGGGGCCGCGATGGCCTCCAGGTCGCCCGCCCGCACCGGCGGCTCGACCCCGTACACCTCGATCATGTCGGCGGGGTAGCCGCGCCCGTGGACCGGGTCCAGCCACCAGCGGTTGACGTGGCCGTCGGCCCGGACCGCGGCCCGCACGTCCTCGTCGCGGTCGGACGCCGGCTCGATCGGGCTGAGGTTGTTGACCAGGCCGATCGAGGGCTTGGCGGCGGCGTGCGCCCGTACCGCCGCCGCGCCCAGGCCGTGCGCGAGGAGCAGGTGGTGCGAGGCGTGCACCGCCTGGCGCAGGTCGCGCACGCCCGGGGCGAAGCGCCCCTCCAGGTGCCCGATCCAGGCCGTGCACAGCGGCTCGTTGACGGTCGTCCAGTCGGTGACGCGGTCGCCCAGCCGGGCGGCGACGACCGCCGCGAAGTCGGCGAAGCGCGCCGCGGTGTCCCGGGCGGGCCAGCCGCCCCGCGCCTGCAGCGCCGACGGCAGGTCCCAGTGGTAGAGGGTGACGAACGGCCGGATGCCCGCGTCGAGCAGCGCGTCGACGAGGCGGTCGTAGAAGTCCAGTCCCAGGCCGTTGACCGCGCCGGCGCCGTCGGGGATGACGCGGGGCCAGGCGACGGAGAACCGGTAGGCGTCCAGGCCCAGCCGCCGCATCAGCGCGACGTCCTCCCGCCAGCGGTGGTAGTGCTCGCAGGCGGTGTCAGCGGTGTCGCCGCCCGCGATGGCGCCGGGGACGCGGCAGAAGTCATCCCAGATGGACGGCCCCCGGCCGTCCGCGGTGACCGCGCCCTCGATCTGGTAGGCCGCGGTCGCGGCACCGAAAAGGAAGTCGGCGGGAAAATTCACGGCGGTTCTTCTCCTAGAAAACGGCTCGATGACCGGTCATTTGACGGCGCCCGCGGTGAGGCCGGCGACGAGGAAGCGCTGCAGCAGCAGGAATCCGGCGACGATCGGCACCGAAACGATGAGCGAGGCGGCCATGACCTGGTTCCAGTAGACCTGGACCTCGGTCGAATACTCCTGCAGCCCGACCGCGAGGGTCCGGGTGTTGGAATCGGTCATGACGGACGCGAACAGCACCTCTCCCCAGGCGGTCATGAACGAGTAGATGGCGACGGCGACGATCCCGGGGGTCGCGGCGGGCACCACGACCCGCAGCAGCGCGCCGACCGGGCCGGTGCCGTCGACCAGCGCGGCCTCGTCGAGCTCCTTCGGGATCGAGTCGAAGTACCCGGCGAGCATCCAGATGGCGAACGGCAGCGAGAACGTCAGGTAGGTCAGCACGAGCCCGAGCCGCGAGCCGTACAGCGCGACCCCGGTGGCGTTGCCGATGTTCACGAAGATGAGAAAGAGCGGGAGCAGGAACAGGATGCCGGGGAACATCTGGGTGGACAGCACGGTGATCGAGAACACCCGGCGGCCCGGGAAGCGGAACCGGCTGATCGCGTAGGCCGCGAGGATCGCGATGGCGACCGACAGCGCGGTGGCCGCCCCCGAGACCACCAGGCTGTTGAGGAAGTAGCGGCCGAGCGGGATCGTCGTCCAGATGTCGGCGAACGGCCGGAACGTGATCGTCGAGGGGATCCAGCGCCAGTCGCGCTGCACGTCGCCCAGCGGTTTGACCGCCGAGGCGGCCATGGCGTACAGCGGCAGCCCGGTGAACAGCGCCAGCACCCCCAGCACCAGCCGGCGGGCCCAGCCCACCCAGCGCGGCTCACGCATGGATCCGCCTCCTTCGCGACGTCACCGCCAGGTACGCGGCCGTGACCAGCAGCAGGAACAGCAGCAACAGCACCGACATCGCCGATCCGAGCCCGAAGTTCCAGGTCACGAACGAGCTCTGGTAGATGTGGATGGAGATCAACGACGCCTCGCGCGGGGCGGACTCGCCGAACAGCACGTACGGCGTGTTGAAGTCGTTGAACGTCCACAGGAACAGCACCAGCAGCAGCACCTGGTTGACCGGGCGCAGCATCGGCTGGGTGATCGTCCGGAACTGGCGCCACCAGCCCGCGCCGTCGAGCGCGGCGGCCTCGTAGAGGTCCCGGGGGATGTTCTGCAGCCCGGCCATGACGATCAGGAACGCGAACGGCCAGGTCCGCCACACCGACACCACGACCAGCGACCAGAAGCTGTTGCCGCCGATCAGCCAGAACGGCGCGTCCGGCCCGTCCCGGCCGAGCAGGCCGTTGACCATGCCGGTGTCGCGCTGCAGCATGAACGCCCAGGTGATCACGGCCGCGTACATGGGCAGCGCGTACGGCACCAGGAAGAATGCCCGCAGCGGGCCGCGGCCGCGGAAGCGGGACTGCATCAGCACGGCCGCCGCGGTGCCGAGCAGCCACGCCGCCCCGACGGACAGGACCGTGAACGCCACCGTCACCCCGAACGAGTGCAGCAGGTTGCGGCCGACCGCGGAGTCGAAGTCCAGCATCACCCGGTAGTTGTCGAACCCGGCGTGCGGCGCCGCGGACCAGTTGCGGATGTAGAACTGGGTGAGCTTGCGGAAGCTCATCCAGACGCCGACCGCCATCGGGACCAGGTGGACCAGCAGCTCCAGGACGAGGGCGGGCAGCAGGAGCAGGTAGGGCAGGGCGACCCGGCGGCCGCGGCGCGGCCGGCGGCGCGGCGGGCGGCGGTCCCCCGCCGCCGGGGCGGCCGGGGCCTGGTCGAGCAGCGCCGTCATCGGGTCAGCTTCCGGCGGCCAGCTGCTGGTCGGCCTGGGCGAGCTTGGCCTTGATGCCCGCGACGTCGACCGTCCGCCCGGCGGCGACGTCGGCGAACATCGACTTCATCGCGGTGCCGACCAGGGTCTCGAACTGGCTCTCCTGCGGCACCTGCGGCAGCGGCTCGGCGGTGGTGCTCAGCACGTATTGGAAGACCTTCACGTCCTCGGTCTGGAAGGCCGGGTCGCCGTAGGCGTCCTTGACCGTGGGCAGCGAGCCGTAGGTCTTGTTGAGCAGCACCTGCTCTTCGGTGCTGGTCATGAACTGCACGAACTTCAGCGCGCCGTCCAGGTTGCGGGTGTTCTTGAACACCGCGAGGTTGATGCCGGCCACGAAGCTGTTCACCCGCCGGCCGCCGGGCGGGAACTGGTCGGGCATCGGGATGGGGGCCACGCCGAGGTCCTCCATCTTCATGCCGACCGCCTGGAACGAGCCCGCGGACGCCTGGTTCATGAACATCGCGGCCTTGCCGTCCGCGAGGTCCTTGAGCGACTTGGCGGTGTCGGTGTACTCCGCGTTGCTCGGGTTCACGATCTTGTGGACCTGCATGAGGTCCACGTACTGCTTGATCGCGTCGGCAGCGGCGTCGGACGCGAGGGCGGGCTTGTCGCCGTTGAAGAACCGGGCGCCGTGCTGGGCGCCGAGGATCGCGGCGTGGTGGGCGTTCTCGGTGACCTGCCCGGCCTGCAGCGTGAGGCCCCACTGGCCCGGCTTGGTGAGCTTCTTGCCGACCTCGACCAGCTCGCTCCAGGTCGCCGGAGGCTTGTCGATGCCGGCCTCCCGGAAGAGCCTCTTGTTGTAGTACAGGCCGTAGGCCTGGCCGTAGAGCGGGACCGCGGTCGGCGGCTTGCCCTCGGCGCCGGTGGCGGCCAGGCAGGGGCCGAGGAACCGGTCCCGTCCGCCGATCTTGGCGAACGTCGCGTCGTCGAACGGCAGCAGCGCCCCGGTGGCCTGCAGGGACGCCGACCAGGTGTTGCCGATGTTGAGGACGTCCGGGCCCTTGCCGGACGTGGTGGCGGCCAGGATGCGGTTCAGCAGGTCGGGCCAGCCGATCACCTCCAGCTTGACCTTGATCCCGGTCCGCTGGGTGAACTTGGCCAGTTCGGGCTCGAGCACCCGCCGGTCGTGGTCGAGGCTGGTGCCCTGGTTGGACGCCCAGTAGACGAGCTCCTTCGGACCGGCGGAGGACGAGCCGCCGCCTCCGCAGGCGGCGACGGTGGTCGCGGCGAGCAGCGTCAGCGCGGCGGCCGACGCCATCTGTCTGATGCCCATGCAGGGTCCTCGGGGGGTTGGGGACACAAGGTGCGTGACCGGTGTGTGACGGGGAACACACCTTTTTTCACGCCTTGATTTAATCTCCGGCCCTCGGGGGCGTCAACACCTCCGGATGACTTTTTTCACGGCTTGAAGGAAGATGGGAGCGAGGCGGGGGAGGTGCACCATGGCGCAGCGCAGGCGGGGCACGGTTCGCGACCTGCGCCGGGGCAACCGCGCGGTCCTGCTCAGGGAGCTGTACTTCAGCGGCCCGCGCAGCAGGCAGGAGCTCAGCGCGGCGACCGGGTTGAGCCAGGCGTCGGTCAGCAACGTGACGCGCGAGCTGATCTCCGAGGGGATCGTCGCCGAGGTCGGCTCGGTGGACTCCGAGGTCGGGCGGCCCAGGGTGCTGCTGCAGGTGAATCCCGACTACGGCTACGTCGTCGGCGTCGACGTGGGGGAGACGCGGGTGCAGGTCGAGCTGTTCGACCTGGCGATGACCGAGCAGGCCAAGGCCGACTACCCGATGGACCCGGCGCGGCACCCGGCGCCGGAGGTCGTCGCGGCGATCCTGGCCGGCATCGACGCGGTCCTCGCCGACGGCGGCGTCCCGCGCGAGGCGGTCCTCGGCGTGGGCATCGGCGTGCCCGGCGTCGTCGAGCAGCGACCCGAGGTGATCGTGGACGCCCAGACCCTCGGCTGGGACCGGGTGCCGCTGGAACGCCTGCTGCGCGCGGGCACCGACCTGCCGCTGCTCATCGACAACGGCGCCAACACCATGGGCCGGGCCGAGCTGTGGTTCGGCGCGGGCCGCGGCACCCAGAACCTCGTGGTCGGGCTGATCGGGTCCGGCGTCGGCGCCGCGATCATCTCGCAGGGCACCGCCGACCGGGGCTCCTCCGCCTCCGCCGGCGAGTGGGGCCACACCCCGGTCGTCGTGTGCGGCCGCACGTGCCGCTGCGGCAACGTCGGCTGCCTGGAGGCGTACGTCGGCGCCGAGGCCATGCTCGAACGCTACGCCGAGGCGGGCGGGGCGGTGGCCGCCGCCGACCAAGAGTCGGCGCTGGCCGCCCTGATCCTGGAGGCCGGGACCGCCGGCACCGTCGGAGCCCGGATCATCGACGAGACCATCCGCTACCTCGGCGCGGCCATCGGCGGCCTCATCAACCTGCTCAACCCCGAACGCGTCATCCTCGGCGGCTGGGCCGGCCTGCTCCTCGGCGAGACCTACCTGGACGCCATCCGCGACGCCGCCCGCCGCCACTCCTTGAGGCACCCGTTCGCCACGACGTCCATCGAACTGTGCACGCTCGGCCCCGACGCGGTCGCCTTGGGCGCCGCCACGCTCCCCCTGGAGATGTTCCTGAACGGCGAATGAGGCCGGGGCGCCGGAGCATCCGGCGCCGGATCAAGGCGGGACAGATCTTCGTCAACGGCTGCGCACATGATCTCGCCCCGAGCGATGCCGAGGGTACGAGCAGTCGGGCGCCGACGCGGGAGACCGCTCGGCCTCGACGGGCCGCCGAGCGGCGGCCTCTCGGACGAAGGGCGCCGACGGGCTCCGGTCACCGGCGCGCGCTGCGGGGGAGCCATCGCTGTGAAGGAATCGCCGTGAGGGACGACGGGCTGACGGCCCTGCGGAAGGCCGACGACGAGAAGATCAGGCAGAGCGTGGCCGTCGCGGACGTGCCGTCGCTGCTGGCGGCGCTCGCCGCCCTGACCGGCGACGTGTCGCTGCTGCGGCCCGAGTTCGCGCCCGACCGGGCCCCGATGGCCGTCGACGCGGGCCTGGACGCCGAACGGCTCGCGCTCGCCCGCGACGTCGCCGCGCGCACGCTGCTGCGGCTGCGCGACGGCGAGATCGAACCCGTCGCGGACCTCGACCCGGCCCGGCTGCGGGCCGTCATGCGCTACCTGGCGGGGGAGGGCTCGGACGAGCAGGCCGAGTTCCTCGCCGAGGAGCTCGCGCTGTCCGGCGATCCCGGCGCCCCGGACTGGCGCAAGGACGACCTCGCGCCCGGCGTGGACTTCCGGGTCCTGGTCATCGGGGCCGGCATGTCGGGCCTGCTCGCGGCCCACCGCCTGCGCCAGGCCGGGGTCGACCACGTGGTGATCGAGAAGAACGAGGACGTCGGGGGGACCTGGCTGGAGAACCGCTACCCCGGGTGCCGGGTCGACGTCCCCAGCCATCTCTACAGCTACTCCTTCGCCGCCCGCTCGGACTGGCCGGACCACTACTCCGACCGCGACACGCTGCTGGAGTACTGGCGGGACTTCGCCGACTCCTCCGGCGTCCGGTCGTCCATCCGGTTCCGCACCGAGGTGACCGAGGCGGCCTTCGACGAGGAGGCCGGCGTCTGGGACGTCCGGCTGCGCACGGCCGACGGCGCCGCGGAGACGGTGCGCGCCAACGTGGTGATCAGCGCCGTGGGCCAGCTGAACCGGCCGGCGCTGCCCGCCATCGAAGGGCGCGACTCCTTCGCCGGGCCCGCCTTCCATTCGGCCCGGTGGGACGACTCGGTCGACCTGCGCGGCAAGCGTGTGGCGGTCGTCGGCACCGGCGCCAGCGCCCTGCAGATCGTGCCGTCGATCGTGGACGCCGTCGGGAGCATGGCCGTGTTCCAGCGCAGCGCGCCCTGGCTGGCCCCGGCCCCGACGCTCACCGAGCCCTTCCCCGAGGGGATGAGCTGGCTGCTGGACGCGGTGCCCGGCTACGCCAAGTGGTACCGGTTCTGGCTGTTCAACCAGTACGCGGAAGGGCTGCTCCGCTACGCCCGGCGCGACCCCGACTGGCGGCCGGACGCCTCCGGAGCGCCGCGCGCCGCGTCGGCCGCCAACGAGGAGCTCCGCGCGCGCCTCACCGGCTACCTGTGCGCGCAGATCCCGGACGATCCGCAGCTGCGGGCGAAGGTGATCCCGGATTACCCTCCGGCGTCGAAGCGCATGCTGCGCGACAACGGCGCCTGGATCGCGGCCCTGCGCCGCCCGCACGTCGAGCTCGTCACCGAACCGATCGAGCGGATCACGCCGACCGGGATCGCGGTCGCCGGCCGCGGCGAGATGCCGTTCGACGTCATCGTCTACGCCACCGGGTTCCAGGCCGGCGACTTCCTCGCCCCGATGAAGATCATCGGAAGGGGCGGCGTGGACCTGCGCGCCCGATGGGACGGCGACGCCACGGCCTACCTCGGCATGACCGTCCCCGGCTTCCCCAACCTGTTCCTCATGTACGGCCCCAACACCAACATCGTGGTGAACGGCAGCGTCATCTTCTTCTCGGAATGCTCCGCCCGCTACATCCTCGAGGCGGTGAAGACCCTCCTGAAGGGCCCGCACAAGACCATGGAAGTGCGGCCCGACGTCTGCGCCCGGTTCGTCGACGAGGTCGACGCGGGCAACGCCCTGATGGCATGGGGCGCCCCGGAAGCCCGCAGCTGGTACAAGAACCGGCACGGCCGTGTCTCGCAGAACTGGCCGTTCTCGCTGCTGGAGTACTGGCGCCGCACCCGCGAGCCGAACCCGGCCGACTTCGTGTTCGACTGATCCCCGCGGCGAGCCCGTCCGCTCCGCCGCGGAGGGGGACGGGGCGGCAGGAACGGTCAGGGGCGGCAGGAACGGTCAGGGGCGGCAGGAACGGTCAATGGTGGTACCGGTGCACGACCGCGTGGCCTTTGCCGCGGCCGATCATCCACTTGTTCACCGGCGTGGTCAGCAGGAACGCCACCAGCAGCGAGAACGCCAACGACCCCCAGAACAGCGGGCTGTCCAGCCCCGCGTCCAAGGCGCCGGGCACCACAACCATGACCCCGTTGTCCAGGATCTCCATCAGGGCGATCGACGCCGTGTCGGCGGCGAACGCGACGCCGAGGGCCGCGCGGAAGCCGACGCCGGCGCGCAGCACTCCGCGCATGGTCAGCGCGTATCCGAACACGAACGCCAGGGCCACCGACAGCACCACGGTCGCCGCGCCGTGCCAGCCCAGCGCCGTGCCGAGCACCATGCCCAGCACCTCGCCGATCGCGCACCCGGTGAGGCAGTGCGCGGTGGCCCGCGCCGCCGTCCCCCAGGTCGCCGAGCGGGCCCTGCGCCCCGCATCGCCTTCGCGGGCGCCGTGCTCCCTTGCGTCGTGATGCGGCGCGCGGCCATGGGACGTCATCGGGCCATCATCCTCGCCGCCGGACGCGGATTCCAGCCGCCGACGGGCCGCGGGGCGGCCCGTCGGCGGCTAGGACCTCGTGGTGTAGGGCTGCCCGGGCCGGGCGTGCACCAGGAGGGTCGCACCGGACTCGGCGGCCGCGGGGATCCCGGAACCCGCGCCGGAGGCGGGGTGCACGGTAAAGGGAAAACCCCAGGCGATGAGCACCTCGGCAATGGCGCCGAGCATCATGGCCGCGATGCGGTGACGCAGGTACGCGTCGTCCGGCCATTCGGCGTCGGCGGCATAGAACACCTCGACCTTGTCGCCGCGACCGCGCAGGCGGAAGCCGCCGTCGCCGACGCTGTCGGGCCAGCGCGGGTCCTGGGCGACGTCCAGCCCCTTGAACCCGGCGGCGTCCAGCGCGGCCAGCACGGACGTGGCCAGCTCCCTGCCCGCCGGGGTGTAGACGCTCACGGATTCACGCTAGTCGCGCCACCTCCCCGCCGGACACCCCCCACCGCCCCCCGGACGATGATCGCCGCGGGAGGACGGCCGGTGTCAGGCGCCGACGTAGGCCGCCAGGTGCCGGCCGGTGAGGGTCGAGCGGGCGGCGACGAGGTCGGCGGGCGTGCCCTCGAACACGATCCGGCCGCCGTCGTGGCCGGCGCCGGGACCGAGGTCGATGATCCAGTCGGCGTGCGCCATGACCGCCTGGTTGTGCTCGATGACGATGACCGACTTGCCGGAGTCGACGAGCCGGTCGAGCAGGCCGAGCAGGTGCTGTACATCCGCCATGTGCAGGCCCGCGGTGGGCTCGTCCAGCACGTAGACGCCGCCCTTCTCGCCCATGTGGACGGCCAGCTTGAGCCGCTGCCGCTCCCCGCCGGACAGCGTGGTGAGCGGCTGGCCGAGGGTGAGGTAGCCGAGCCCGACGTCGGCGAGCCGCTCGAGGACGGCGTGCGCGGCCGGCGTGCGCGCCTCCCCGGCGCCGAAGAACTCCTCGGCCTCCGCCACCGACATCGCGAGGACCTCGCTGATGTTGCGGCCGCCGAGCTTGTACTCCAGCACCGAGGCCTGGAACCGCCTGCCCTCGCACTCCTCGCAGGTGGTGCTGACGCCCGCCATCATCGCCAGGTCGGTGTAGATGACGCCGACGCCGTTGCAGGCGGGGCAGGCGCCCTCGGAGTTGGCGCTGAACAGGGCCGGCTTCACGCCGTTCGCCTTGGCGAACGCCTTGCGGATCGGGTCCAGCAGCCCCGTGTAGGTCGCCGGGTTGCTCCGCCGCGACCCCTTGATCGCGCTCTGGTCGATCGCCACCACGCCCGCGTCCGCCGGGATCGACCCGTGCACCAGGGAGCTCTTGCCCGAGCCGGCCACGCCGGTGACGACGACCAGCACCCCGAGCGGGATGTCGACGTCGACGTTCCGCAGGTTGTGCGCGGTCGCCCCGCGGATCTCCAGCGCGCCGGTGGGCTTGCGGACCGTCTCCTTGAGGGCGGCCCGGTCGTCGAGGTGGCGGCCGGTGAGGGTGCCGCTGGCCCGCAGCCCCTCGACGGTGCCCTCGAAGCAGACGGTGCCGCCCTCCGTGCCGGCGCCGGGGCCGAGGTCGACGACGTGGTCGGCGATCGCGATCGTCTCCGGCTCGTGCTCCACGACGAGCACCGTGTTGCCCTTGTCCCGCAGCCGCAGCAGCAGGTCGTTCATCCGCTGGACGTCGTGCGGGTGCAGCCCCGCGGTCGGCTCGTCGAAGACGTAGGTGACGTCGGTCAGCGAGGAGCCGAGATGGCGGATCATCTTGACGCGCTGCGCCTCGCCGCCCGACAGCGTGCCGGACGGCCGGTCCAGCGACAGATAGCCCAGCCCGATCTCCACGAACGAGTCCAGGGTGCGCCGCAGCGTGGCGAGCAGCGGCGCCACCGACGGGTCGTCGACGCCGCGGATCCACTCGGCCAGGTCGCTGATCTGCATCGCGCAGACGTCGGCGATGCTCATCCCCTTGATCTTCGAGGAGCGGGCCGCCGCGTTGAGCCGGGTGCCGTCGCACTCGGGGCAGGGCTTGAAGGTGACCGCGCGGTCCACGAACGCCCGGACGTGCGGCTGCATCGCCTCGCGGTCCTTGGACAGGAAGGACTTCTGGATCCGCGGGATCAGCCCCTCGTACGTCACGTTGATGCCGTCGACCTTGATCTTGGTCGGCTCCTTGTAGAGCAGGTCGTGCAGCTCGGCCTCGGTGAACTCCCGGATCGGCTTGTCCGGGTCGAAGAACCCGCAGCCCTTGAAGATGCGGCCGTACCAGCCGTCCATGCTGTAGCCGGGGATCGTGAGCGCGCCCTCGCTCAGCGACTTGTCGGCGTCGTACAGCTGGGACAGGTCGAAGTCGGTGACCGAGCCCATGCCCTCGCACCGCGGGCACATCCCGCCGGCCCGGCTGAAGGTCACCTTCTCGGCCTTGCGGTTGCCGCGCTCCACGGTGATCGCGCCCTTGGCCTGGACCGAGGGGACGTTGAAGGAGAACGCGTTGGGCGGGCCGACGTGCGGCTCCCCCAGCCGGCTGAACAGGATGCGCAGCAGCGCGTTGGCGTCGGTGACGGTGCCGACCGTGGAGCGGGCGTTGGCGCCGATCCGCTCCTGGTCCACGATGATCGCCGTGGTCAGGCCGTCGAGCACGTCGACCTCGGGCCGCGACAGCGACGGCATGAAGCCCTGCACGAACGCGCTGTAGGTCTCGTTGATCAGCCGCTGCGACTCGGCCGCGATCGTGCCGAACACCAGCGAGCTCTTCCCCGAACCGGACACGCCGGTGAACACCGTCAGCCGGCGCTTGGGGATCTCGACGCTGATGTTCTTGAGGTTGTTCTCCCGCGCGCCGTGCACGCGGATCAGATCATGGCTGTCGGCGACGTGCGGCTGCGCGTCCCCGCTCTCGGCCTTGCTCATGGTGTCTCCATCCGTGCGGCGGGCCGCCTTGGTGATCTTCGTCGGCGCGGCCGGGCGTGCCTTGACGGGCTCTGAGCAGTATGTACGCTCCTCGGCCGTGGTCCGGCCGGGCGATCGGCGGGGCCGGCCCGGGCGTCACACCAGCCAGCGGCCGTCGCGCATCAGCTCCCGACCGGCCAGCTCGTTCTCCTCGCGCCACGCCTGGATGCGGCGCGGGACGACGCGGAACCAGCGGTACGGCGTGGCCAGCGCGCGCGGGTCGAAGCCGGTGCGCGCGGCGAACCGGTCGCCGCGGTCCCGCGGCAGCGCGTCGATCTCGAGGACCTCGACCTCTCCCTCGATCATGGTCACGTCGCGGGTGTGGCCGAGCGCCAGCCGGGCGACCCGGGTGGCGGCCAGGTTCCGGCCGGTCGGGCTGTCCGCCGGCGTGGCCAGCAGCAGCGACTCGCCGTCCCAGTCGAAGGACAGCGGCACCAGGTACGGCGCGCCGTCCGGCGAGGCGCTGGCCACCCAGACGTCGACGTCGTGGGCGAGGCGGTGCTCGGTGTCGCGACGGCGCTGCGCGCGAGGGCGTGGGGCGGCACTCATCGGTCTCCGGTTCCGGTGCGGTCGGGGGCGGTCGCTCGGCGGCCGCCGCGCGGCCGCGTCACGGCGCCGTCCGCGCGGGGCGCCGCGACCGCCGGACGGTTCAGCGTCGCTCCTGGATACGGATCAGGTTGCCCGCGGGGTCGCGGAAGGCGCAGTCGCGGACCCCGTACGGCTGGTCCATCGGCTCCTGGACGACCTCGGCGTCGCCGGCCTGCAGCCGCTCGAACACGCCGTCCACGTCCTTCGTCGCCAGGACGATCATCGCGTAGGTGCCCTTGGCCATCATCTCGGCGATGGTGCGGCGCTCGTCCTCGGTGACGCCGGGGTCGGCGGCCGGCGGGTGCAGGACGATGGACGTGTCCGGCTGCCCCTTGGGGCCGACGGTGATCCACCGCATTCCGCCGTAGCCGACGTCGTTGCGGACTTCGAAGCCGAGGGTGTCGCGGTAGAAGGCCAGGGAGGCTTCCGGGTCGCTGTGCGGAAGGAAGCTGTGGTGAATGGTGAGTTCCATGGCCGTCAGGCTAGTTGCGGCTCTGCGACCTGCGCTTCTCGATTCCTGATCGGTCTGGTGACCTGTTTCGCCACGCACGAGGGGATCCCCGCCGTGGTGCGCGCCTGGCGCCGGTAGACGCTGGGCGGCACGCCGACCAGCTCGGTGAAACGGGTGCTGAAGGTGCCCAGAGACGAGCAGCCCACAGCGAAGCAGACCTCGGTGACGCTGAGGTCTCCGCGCCGCAGCAGCGCCATCGCGCGCTCGATGCGGCGCGTCATCAGATAGGAGTACGGCGACTCGCCGTAGGCGCGCCGGAACTGGCGGCTGAGATGCCCCGCCGACATGTTCACCCCGCGCGCGAGCGCCTCGACGTCCAGCGGCTGCGCGTACTCCCGGTCGATCCGGTCCCGGACGCGCCGCAGCAGCGCGAGGTCGCGCAGGCGCTGCTCCTCGGTTGCTCTGCTGGCCATCTCGGCCATACTGCCACGGCGCGCCACGGTTGCCCAGGGCCCGCGCGCGTCCCCCGCCGGCCAGCGCCGGGAGGTGTTCGGCGGGCCGTGTCGGCCCGCCGCGATCCCGCCCGGCGTCATCGGGCGGGTTTCGCGGCGATCCTCGCCCTACGCCGACCCCCTCGCGGTGCTCGCGGGAGGCCGGGAGGCGGTCTGCGGACCGCCCCGCGAGGAGGTGCCGGTCATCCCCACTGGCCGGGCTGGTAGTTGCCGGCGGGCTGCTGGGTGATGACGTTCAGGCGGTTCCAGGCGTTGATGAGTGCGATGAGGGCCACCAGGGCGGCGAGCTGGTCCTCGTCGTAGTGCTTGGCCGCGTTCGCCCAGGCGTCGTCGCTGACACCGCCGGCGGCGTCGGCGATGCGAGTGCCCTGCTCGACGAGCTCCAGCGCGGCCCGCTCGGCCTCGGTGAAAACCGTCGCCTCCCGCCAGACCGCCACCAGGTTGAGGCGAGTCGCGCTCTCCCCCGCGTGCGCGGCGTCCTTGGTGTGCATGTCGACGCAGACACCGCAGCCGTTGATCTGGCTGGCGCGGATCTCCACCAGGTGCCGCGTCGCGGCCGGCAGCGCCGAGTCCATGATGACCTTGGCCGCCGCCTGGAGGTGCTTCACGCACTTGGCCCCGACGGGGGTGCCGTAGAAGTTGAGACGGGCTTCCATGAGTTCTCCCTGCCATAGGGGGCTGTTGCACCTCATTGACGGATCGACCCGGCACGATGTGACCGCCCCCGGGCGAATCCGCCGCCGCCCTCGTGCTAGCGGCGCCCGCAGCGCGCTGAACCGCCGCGAACGGCGCGTCCGGGACCAGATCCCAAGCCCAACGTCGAGGCAGTGGAAAACCTCCGCACTGCTACGCCCGCTCGCACACTGACGCCTTTCCGAGGCATGCGCACCGGAAAGCGACGACCGCCGCGGCCGCTCCGCCGAAGGCCATCCCGGCAGGTCGGCGTGACCGACATCGGACGGGACCAACCGACTCGACGAGATCGCCGTCTCTATAGGCGAAAGGAGGGTGATCATGGCTGAGCCCCTGATCTCTGGTGATCCTCGGCAGATCGGCGAGTACTGGCTGGCGGGCCGACTGGGATCCGGAGGGCAGGGAGTGGTCTACGAGGCCTACGCGGCCGACGGGACCCGGGTGGCGATCAAGGCGCTGCACGGCGAGCTGGTCGGCGAGGGGAAGCGGGACATGCTCGCCAAGGAGGTCGCCGCGGCGCGGCGGGTGGCCTCGTTCTGCACCGCGCGGGTCCTCGCCGCCGACCTGGACGCCACGCCCGCGTACGTGGTGAGCGAGTTCGTGTCCGGGCCGGACCTGCAGGCCGCCGTGGCGGCGAACGGCCCGTTCGGAGGCGACGAGCTGCACCGGCTCGCGATCGGAGTCGCCACGGCGCTGACCGCCATCCACGGGGCGGGGGTGGTGCACCGCGACCTGAAACCCGCCAACATCCTCCTCGGCCCGGACGGACCGCGGGTCATCGACTTCGGCATCGCCCGCACGGCCGAGGGCACGCGCAGCGCGGTCGGCGGGCTCAAGGGCACACCGCGGTACATGGCCCCCGAGCTGTTCCAGGGCGGGCGGGCGAGCACCGCCTCGGACGTGTGGGCGTGGGGCGCGGTGGTGCTGTTCGCGGCGCTCGGCGAGCCTCCGTTCAAGGGGAGCGACCTGCCGCAGCTGATGCACGAGATCGTGCACGGGGCGCCCGACCTGAGCGTTCTTCCGGACCGGTTGCGGTCGGTGGCGGCCGCCGCGCTCGCCAAGGACCCCGGCGCCCGGCCCGCCGCGCGCGACGTGCTGCTGGCCCTGGTCGGCGGGTCCGACGAGACCGGGCGGCTGCTCGCCGAGGGAGGCCGGGCCGCCGCGGCGGTGCGGCCGCGGTCGTGGTCGCCCGCCCCTTCGCTCGCCGACGCCGCCGAAGCCGTGTTCGAGCGGCTGGACCGAGCCGGGCAGGAGGCCGTCCCGCACGTGCTGCTGCGGATGGTGCTGCCGGGCGACGGCGCGGACGACACGCTGCGCCGGGCCGGGGTCGCCGAGTTCTCCGGCATCCCGGCGGCCCGGCAGGTGGTCGAACGGTTCGCCTCGGCCGGGCTGCTGGTCCGCGACGGCGACACCGTGGCGATCGCGAACGTCGCGCTGCTGCGGGCCTGGCCGCGGCTGCGCGCCTGGATCGACAGCGAACGCGACGGCCTGGCCGTGCACCACGACCTCGCCGACGCCGCGCTGCTGTGGGACGCGCACGGCCGCAAGAACAGCGACCTCTACCAGGGCACGCCGTTGCAGCGCGCCCTGCAGTGGGCGGCGACCGGCCGGCGATATCTGACGTTGAACGACGTCGAACGCGCCTTCCTGGACGCCGGCACCGGCCTCGGCAGGCGGCGGACCAGGCGCCGCGCCCTCGTCAGCGCCGCCCTGGCGGTGCTGCTCATGGTCTCGCTGGGCGCCCTCGGCGCCGTCGCCGAGCAGCGGCAGACCGTCATCCGCCAGCGTGACGAGGCCATCGCCCGCCGGCTCGCCCTCACCTCCGAGCACCTGCGCGGCACGGATCCCCGCACGGGGCGCCGTCTGGCCGCCGCGGCGGCGGCCCTGGCCGACAACCAGGAGACCCGCCGAGCCGTGCTGAGCGCGGTTCACCAGTGGGAGGACGACCTGTTCACCCCGCCGGACGTCAGTCGCGGCGACACCCGCGTCAGGCTCAGCGAGGACGGCCGCACCGTCCTCACGGCGGACAAGGGGAGCGTCCGGTTCTGGGACATGAAGACCCGGCGGCGCACCCGGGTGATCTCCGGCGTGGGGGAGGGGTACGTCGATGTGGCGCTCAGCCGCGACAACAAGACCCTCGCCGTCCTGGGCGTCAACGGCAAGGTGCGGCTCTGGAGCGTGGACGGCGGGCGGCCGATCGGCCCCGAGTTCGGGGAGAAGCTGAACCTGATCCGGTTCAGCCGCAGCGGAGGGCTGCTTTTGGCCGGCACGGGCGACGGCACCGAACTGTGGGACCCCTACAAGGGAGTCCGGATCCTGCGCTGGGACGGCGTGGCCTCGGGGTTCGACGTCGCCGCGGGCGACCGGCGGGCCGTCGTGGCCATCGGCGGTCGGGTGGAGATGTGGGACGTCGCGACCCGCCGGAAACTGTCCGCCCCGTGGCTGCCCACGGGGTCGGAGAAGGAGCGGCCGCGGTTCACGACGTTCAGCCCGGACGGCTCGCTCCTCGCGGTCGAGGTGGGGGACCTCATCAAAGTCCTGGACGTCGCCACCGGGCTGGAGCGGGCCTCGTTCGACAGGGTCTCCTCCGACCAGCTCGCCTTCAGCGACGACGGCCGGTACATCGCCACCGGACTCGCCCTGTACCGGCTGGACCAGCCGAGGAGGACCGGCCCGCCGGTCATGCGGACCGACCGGAAGGCGGGGGACTGCACGGACGTACGGTTCGGCCCGGACGACAGGACGCTGCGGTGCGTCGACTCCCTGGGCGCGGTGACGTCCCTCGACGTCGGCTTCTACACCCGGCCGCGGCTGATCCTGGACACGGGAGGTCCCGACGGCCTCTCGACCTTCGCGACCTCGGACCAGGACCCCGTCACGATCAGCGACGACGGCGGCACCCTGGCCGTTCGGGACGGCGGCGAGATCCGCGTGTGGGACGTCCGCCGCCGGAACGCCGCGCACTGGACGATCAGGTACGCGCCCGGCAGGTCCTCCGGCGACGAGGTTCCGATGGCGATGACCCCGAACGGCGGGCTCCTCGCCATACCGGTCACCGACGTCAAGCCCATACGGGCCGTGGACGTCTGGGACACCAGGCGACGTCGGAAGATCAGCACGGTGCGGTTCGACCCGATCGGACCCGGCGGCCTGATCAGCATGGCGATATCGCCCGACGGTACGGGCCTCGCCCTGGTCCTCGTCCACGGCGAGGCGATGTCCCTGTACTACGCCGACGTGTCCGGCAAGCCGATCCGCAAGGTCACCGGCACGCCGCCGGGCCGCGGGATACCGGGCGTGGAGTTCACGCCCGACGGCTCGGCCGTGGTGGTGGGCGGCGGCATCGGCGCCTATGCGTTCCCGTCGGGGCGTCCGCTCGCCGAGCCCCATCCCGAGACCAAGACCATCAAGGCCCTGAGCCCCGACGGCCGCACGGCGGTGACCGAGAGCGTCTATGGCGAGATCTCCCTGTGGGACGTCCGGACTCAGCGCCGTCTGGGCGCCCCCTTGCCCCCGCTCGGGCAGGGCCTGAAGATCGGCGCCGCCGCCTTCTCCCCGGACGGCCGGTACCTGGCCATCGGAGAACGGGCGTTTCCCCGACGGCCCGGCAACATCCGCCTGTGGGACCTGTCCACACGCAGGGAGATCAGCCGACCGCTGACCGGCCACGGCGACGCCGTGGACGAGCTGGCCTTCACTCCCGACGGCCGCCGGCTCCTCAGCGTCGGCCGGGACCTCACCCTCCGCGAACACGTCCTCGACCCCAAGGAGGCCGTAGCGCATCTGTGCGGCATCGCCGGTCCTCTTACGAAGGCCGAGTGGCGGCACCACGTGGTCGAGCTGCCCTACCAGAACATCTGCCGCTGAGCCGAGGCGCGGACGGTCCGGTGCGGCGCTTGCGGTGCGGCCGGAACCGACCGGCTGTCGTGCTGAGCAGCGCTGCGATGTAGTTGTGGACGGAGTCGCATCGCTTGCCGATAACGCCGTCGCGCAAGCCGGTAGGCACTCGACAGGAGCCGGTAATGCACCCTGCGCTGCACGAAACGCCTTCTCCCGACCTTCGGCGGGAGCGGCTGCGCCACGTCTACTGGATCGGCGGCGGCAGCGGGGCCGGGAAATCCACGATCGCCCGGCGTATCGCCGACCGGTATGGAATGCGCCTGTACGACACCGACGCGGCCATGCCCGACCACACCCGCCGCATGCCCGCGGACACAGCCCCCTACCTGGCCGAGTTCGCCGCCATGGACCTGGACGAACGGTGGGTGTCGAGAAGTCCGCGCGAGATGCTCGACACCTTCCACTGGTTCCACGGCGAGGGATTCCACTTGATCGTCCAGGACCTTCTCGCCCTCCCTTCAGATCGGCCGGTGGTCGCCGAAGGGTTTCGACTCCTGCCAGGTCTCGTCCGGCCGCTGCTCGCCGATGCGCGTCATGCCGTGTGGCTGCTGCCGACCCCCCGGTTCCGCCGGGAAGTGTTCGACCGTCGCGGCGGCCCGGCATGGGCGTTCCTCGCCAAGACCAGTGACCCGCAGCGTGCGTTGCGCAACCTTCTCCAGCGCGACGCCTTGTTCACCGACCGGCTGACCGAGCAGCTCCGGGAACTGGGCCTTCACGGGCTCAGTGTGGATTTCGGTGAGACCGAGGAGGAACTCACGCGCCGCGTCTCCGCGGTGTTCGGCCTTGACTAGCTGTCGTGGGCCCCGTCCTGCTGCTCCCGGTCTGTACTTCACAAGGAACGCGCCGTTGTGCGGCGCGGGCCGCCGCAGGCTCGCATGGATGTGCGACGCCCGGGCGACGGCCGCGCGGCGTCCGAGCACGGTTATGAAGCGTGCGTAACGAGTTGTTGGGCGTCCGCGGCCGAAACCGTCGGGTCCGTATAGTGGCGGCCATGGCATGCCGGATCAGTGAACTGGTCATCGACGCGGTTGACCCCGAGCGGCTGGCCGCGTTCTGGAGCGAGGTCCTCGGCTACGTCGAGCTCGGTCGCGAGGAGGACGGCAGCATCGAGATCGGTCCGCCCGACACCGGTTTCGGAGGACCGCAGCCCACCATCGTCCTCAGCCCGACCACCGACCCCCGGCCGGCGAAGCTCCGCATGCATTTCGACGTCAACGCCACCGACCGCGACCAGGACGCCGAGCTGGAACGGCTGCTCGCTCTCGGTGCCAAGCCCGTCGACATCGGACAGACCGGCAACGAAAGCTGGCACGTCCTGGCCGACCCCGAGGGCAACGAGTTCTGCCTCCTGCGCGCCCGGCTCGACCCCGTGTGACCAACGCGCGTCCTGGCCGGGACTTGGTCGCCCGAGGCGTCGACATCGCTCTCGTTGATCACTGATTCGGCGTGAAGAGCGGAACACCGCCCGACCACTGCTGCCACGCTGCATCCAACGTGACCTCTGCGTCACGCGCCTAGCGAAGCCGGTGCTGTTCACCGGCTACGGGCTGTGCCCCAACCTGACCGCGGCGGCCCGCGACAGTGAGTGGTTCGTCGCGCCGACCTGTGCGTCATGGAGCCCGAACCGGTCCAGCTGCGGCGCCTGCTGGACGCCGGGGTCGATTTGGTGCGGCTCGCCGTGATCGTGCTGGGCGCGGCCGCCTCCCGCCCTGCCCGCCGGGCGCCCGCTGGACCGCCACGTTCTCTGTGGCTGTCGGGGACAAGGTCTTCAAGGGGAACGTCGGCGCGGCAGGCAGGAGGCGGCGGCCCGCGAATAACCTTCCAACGCTGAACGTTCAGCGCCGACGCCGGTGGGGCGGTGAGCGTGATGGCGGACAGTGCAACGCTGAGGAGTGGCCGTGGAGCGTGACGCCGTTGACCTCATCGTGGAGCAGTGGGCCCGCGCCCGCCCTGACCTCGACGCGTCCCCCATGCGAGTGCTCGGCCGTCTCTCTCGGGCGACCCGGCTCATCGAGCGCGAGCTCAAGGCGCTGTTCAACGAGTTCGGGTTGGAGAAGGGCGAGTTCGACGTCCTGGCCACCCTCCGGCGCGCCGGTCTCCCCGACGGCATGACCGCGGGCATGCTGGCCCGCTCCTCCATGGTGACCTCCGGCGCCGTCACCAACCGGCTCGACCGGCTCGTCGCCAAGGGCTACATCACGCGCGACGTCGATCCCGCCGACCGCCGCACCGTCGTCGTCGCGCTCACACCCGCCGGCCGCGAGCTCATCGACCGCGCCGTCGCCGCCCACATCGACAACGAGCGACGCATCCTCGCCGCGCTCGACCGGGACCAGCAGGACGCCCTCGCCGCG
The DNA here is from genome assembly GCF_001552235.1 of Actinomadura rubrobrunea NBRC 15275. Classification (NCBI taxonomy): domain Bacteria; kingdom Bacillati; phylum Actinomycetota; class Actinomycetes; order Streptosporangiales; family Thermomonosporaceae; genus Actinomadura; species Actinomadura viridilutea. Next base: position 56,216 of record NZ_BCQU01000037.1, read on the forward strand.
GCCCTGCGCACTCTGCTCCTCAGCCTCGGCGACGAGGCGGACGCGCCCCGCGCACCGGGCGACCTGTGAGCCGAGGCCCTCTGGACGCGTCGCCGTCGACGATGGACCGGTGACGACGAGGCCGGTCACGACCGGCACGAGGGAGTGACAGGCGAGCTGCCGCTGTCCTCGGGCGTCTGAGCGCGCCGGACGGGCGGCCACGTGGGCGGACCGGCCGCCGGGCGATCGCCGCGACCGTGCGATCAGCGTGCCGACGTGGACGATGATGTCGCCGCAGATCAGGACGGCCCCTGCGGTCCCCAGTACGGCGCCGCCGCCACTGGAACCGTGCAGCACGGCCACTTCCAGCACGGCGAGGCCGGAACACCTGCCACACCGCCCGGGCGACGGCCGCCGCAGCAGCGCGGTGCTGAAGTGCTCGGTCCAGGTGACGATGGCGTTGGTGACCGCGCCCAGCAGGAGAATGCGCACCGGCACCTGGTCGGCGCCGGGAAGACGGTCCCGCGCGAACTTCACGGTCACCGCGAGCCAGGTCGGCACCATCGCGTTGGAGACGGCGTGCCGGCCGGCACGCGGACTGCGCGGCGGCTTCGGTGGCGCTCGACCTTCACGTCGACCGATGTCACCCAGGCCCCGTCCTGGGGTCGGCTGGGGAGGAACGGGACAGGCGCGAGGCGGCAACGGCGCAGCAGGCGAAACCCATCAGCGCCACCTCGCCGAGCACGCCGCCCGCCGCGCGCACGGGTCCCGCGTCGGCGAGGTCGCCCGCGACGCGGATCAGCACCGCGGCGTGCAGCAGGGCGAGCGGCCCGTACAGCAGCGGGTGGTAGGGGAGCCGGATGCGCAGGACGGCGGGCAGGATCACCGGAGCGTGCCCGAACACCATGGATATGACGAACCCGAGGAACACCGCGTGCAGGGCCGCGTCGTACATCCCTTGGTCCTCGGGGCGACCGGCGACGGTCCACAGCGTCCCGGCCACCGCGAGCCAGGCGTATCCGGTCAGCAGGCACGCGGCGGCGTAACGCGGCAGGCCGGTGCCGCGGACGGTCCGGCGGGCGATGTCGTACACGGCCAGCCAGGCGGCCAGCGCGAGCATGCCCAGGCCGGCCAGGCGCCAGCCCGCCTCCGGTGCCGCGACGGACACGGCGGCGCCGGCGCCGATCAGCGCGCAGGCCGCGATCAGGCCGTCCCCGGCCCGGCGCCGCAGGAACGCCACGTGCGCGAGCTCCAGCCGTTCCCCGGCGATCGTCAGCACGAGGAACGCCGTCAGCCAGGGCACCAGGTCGCCGGTCGGGGCGTCTCGGATCCACAGGGTGCCCGCGACGTACCAGGCGACCGCGCCGGACGTCTGGAGGAGGAGCTCGCGACCGGGGCGGCGACCCCGCCGTCGGCCGGACAGGGCGACGTAGACCCCGACGAGCCAGCCGGCCGCCGCCGTCAGCAGCGGACGGCCGATCCAGGCGAGCCCGGCCGCGGTGGCGATCCCGCCCAGGCCGGCGAGGGCGGGGGCGGCATAGCCCCACGGCCGTCCCAGCGCGACGGCGCGTTCGAGGCTGATCAGCGTGCCGAGGAAGCCGAGGGTCATCAGCGTCCCGTGGTGCCGCGCGACGTCCGGGCGGGGCGCCGGCACCTGCAGACCGAGCAGCACCAGGCCGCCCCACAGCCCGGCGACCAGCGACAGCGCGGCGAGGGCCGGCAGCGGAAGCCGCCGCACGGCCGGGGAACGGGATCTGGTGCGCGCCGCTGTGGCGGGCCGGCCGCCGGTCATCACGGCTCCTCGGTCATCTCGACGCCGTCGCTTGAGTTTTTCATAGGTATATTAGTAAATATCAATCTCACCATGTAAACCGGCTCGAGGGTGTCCGGGGGTGTCCCGTGGCGTCCGGAGAGGAGTCCCCATGACCGCGCAGGCCGCCGAGTCGCAGCGGGCGACCGTCCAGGCCATCCGGGACCATCACGGCCGACTCGGCCGGACGATGGCCGACCACGCCCTCACCGTCCGGCGCGGCGCCGACCAGCTGGCCGAGCTGAGCGGGCCGCGGACGCGGATGGTGGAGTTCAGCCGCGTGGAGGTCCTGCCGCACGCGGCCGCCGAGGAGGAGACGCTGTACCGGGCGGCGCGGGACATACCGGAGGCCCGCCTGCTGGTGCGGGGAATGGTCCGCGAGCACGAACTGCTGCGCGGCCTGGTCGAAGACCTGGATCGGGCGCGGACGGCGGGGGAGACCGCCGGTGCCGCGGTCGCGCTGAACGCGATGTTCCAGGCGCACCTGGAGAAGGAGAACGAACTGCTGCTGCCCGCCCTGGTGGAGGCCGGTGTCGACCTCGCCGGGCTGCTGGCGGGAATGCACGAGATCCTCGGGGACTCCGCCGAGGCCGGCGGAGGGGGCTGCACTTGCAGCTGCGGCTGCGGCGGACACGACGACCCCGGCACCCCCGGGGCCACCGCCGAGCTGATCGACGGTGAACTCGACGTGCGCGCCCTGGCCCCGGCCCAGCGCCACGAGCAGATCTTCGCCACCTTCCAGGCCCTCCCGCCCGGCGGGGCCTTCGTGCTGGTCAACGACCACGACCCCAAGCCGCTGTCCTACCAGTTCGCCGCCGAGTACCCCGGCCGCTACACCTGGGACTACCTCGAGGCGGGCCCGCAGGTCTGGCGAGTGCGCATCGGACGGCCATGACCGCCGCCCGGGGCGGTGCCCGGTGGGCGGCGCCCCGGGCATGCGTCGGCGGCCCGGGCTTCCGCAACGCGCCAGGCCCGGTCCCAGGTGCACCGCATCCAGCGGCGCGCCGCGCCGGGCATGCATCAGCGGGGGTGGTCAGCCGGTCCGGCACCGTCGGCATTTCGGCCGACGTCCAGCCCTTCCGGCACAGGCCGCCCGTCCAGGTCGGCCGGAACGTCTTCGCGTGGCCCCGCTGTGCCTGCTGCTGGTCGTGCTGGTCGCCTGGATGCAGGTGCTCGGCAGGGGCGGGCGCCTGCTCGGCCCCTACGACGCCGCGTACACGGCGGCGGCCCTGGAGTCGTTCGTGCCGCTGTGCGTCCTGGCGCTGGCGGAGACGCTGGTCATCCTGTCCGGACGGGGCGGCATCGCGTCACCCGCAGCGCTCCCCCCGCGGGGGCTGCGGCCCGGGTTCGCAGGGGTCGGCGTGCTGCCCGAGGTCATGTGCACTGCAGCGCGCAGTAAGAGGGCCGTTTCCGGGCGGGACGAGGTGCTTCGCCCCGGGATGCCGGGGCGCCCGGTCGGCCGGAACGCGGGGCCCTATTCGCCCGTCTCGTGGCTGCGCAGATGAGCCAGGCACAGCTTGGGGTTGACGAACGGGTCCAGCCGCTCGGCGGTCACGGGGGCGTTCATCTCGGCGAGGGCCCCCTGCATGAGGCCGAGATGCAGCGGGCAGATGACGTCCTGGTGCTCCTCGGCGATCTCCCGGAACGGGCAGTGCACCAGCCGGACCAGCGCGGTGCCGGCCTCCGTCTCGATCTGCGTTCCGAAACCGATGTCGGTGAGCAGACCGGCCAGCTTGTCCAGGGCCTGTTGCGCGTCGACCCGCTCGAAGGGCGCGGGCCGGTCGGCCAGGTAGCGCCCCCAGGCCCGGCCCGCCTCGGTCGCCGCCTTCGTCGGTTCCGGCATGGTCCCGGAGACCAGGCTGGTGAGGATCTGCGCGAGCAGCCGGTAGCTGCGCACGCCCTGATCGGAGTCGGAGGCGCGGTACAGGGTGCGGGGCCGTCCGGGCTGGTCGCGCTCCTCGGTGGTGCGTTCGGCCAGGCCGGACTCGACCAGCCCGTCGAGGTGGAAGCGGACGGTGTTGGGATGCAGTCCGGTCCGTTCCGCCGCCTCCCGCACGCCCAGCGGCCCGAACGCGCGCAGCACGTCGAGCACGCCGGCGCGGCTGTCGCCGAGCGCGGCCGGCGGCTCGGCGTCGACGAGATGACGCTTGCCCATGGCGTCATTTTACACGATTTTGACTTGTAAAAAAGGGGCGACATGCGGCCGGGTGTCGGTCTCGCCGACGCGCGACCCCTCTCGTCGGTGGTCGTTGCGCAAGCAACACGTCGTCCCGCGCCCGTCCGGTCGGCAGCGCCGCGACGAGCCAAG